>JAFYLU010000060.1 GCA_017550025.1 Bacteroidales bacterium
CGTCAGGCCAGACTTTTGCCGCCGGCTTCCTTCAGATTCCACCTCACGATGGACACCCTTGCCATTGGCTATATGCTTCCCGTCATTAGGGCGCATTAGGGACTTTCACCCGTTAGAACATGCCCATGCTGGGCGTACACGGCAGCGGCCCGGGATTGAAGTCCCGGGCCGCTTTCATATTCGGCAGGCATCTTTACTCCTCGACACCTACCATATCATTGAATCTCTTGCTGATCTGGTCTGCGAACTCCTTGTCTCCGAAATGCTCGGTCACATCCGCAATATATGACACGCAGTTGTAGCATGATTCAAACTCCTTCTTTGCAATGTCATAATATTCAAGGAAGAAATTCATTGACACGAAGAGCTCATCAACAAAGCTTCTGGCCAGCGCAATCGCCTTATCCGCAGCTCCAGCGATGTAATATGTCTCGATCATGTCGATGACCATGTACTCGTTCGAGAATCCGAGGTATGAAAGGTCAAGAGGGAAATTCTCTACAGGGACACATTCCTGGCACATGTCAAGCATCTCTATGGCACGTTCGGTGTCACCTATCTTCATCATTTCCTTCGCCACATTCACGAATGTGCTTCTCTGTGAAAGGACACCGCAGAAAGTGTAATAGTTCTGATAATCCACATACCAGTCGGTCCTCTTGAGGGCATCCCACGAGAAGACATTCTTCATCTTGTAATAAAGATCCTCCGGATCGGCAAAGCCGATTTCGGTACTCTTCATCTTGTTCTTTATCGGAACGAACTTATATGAGAATCCCTCGTACATGAGGTAGTCCTTAATTCCTATATTTATGTCACCACCCATGCTAAGGAGGTTGATAGGACGGTCCCACTGGTAGTTAGAAAGGAGGTCGAGCATGAAAAGCTCCGGCTTGGTGAGGTAGCTCTTGTTCCTCGGCATCGTCAAAGTTATCTCGTCCGGAATCATGTCCGCATATTTCTCATCAAGTATGCCGTACTTGATGACATTCTCCTTGTTTACCGGGATCGTGAACTTTCTCGACATGATATAATCCACCTGCTTTCCGCTCGAAAGAGGAATCTTTACATCCGGATGTCTGAATATGCGCATCACGTCAGAAAGGGCAAAGACAGTGTCCCTGTTGTCATATACATATACGAACTCGTTCGTTCCGTATAGATACTGCTTCATTCCCACCGAAAGGTCAAGCGGAGATGACTCGTTCACAGTATACTTCATCTGGTCGATATGCCAGTCTGTTCCAAGGAGAGAAGTGTTAGCAATCCTGACATCCGTACGGACATTCTCCACCTCCTGTGCATACCAGAGAGGGAATGTGTCATTGTCACCGTGAGTTATCAATATTCCGTTCGGCCCCACTGAATTCAGATAGTTCCTTGCCATCTCTACAGCTGTATAACGGTTGCTGCGGTCATGGTCATCCCAGTTCTCCGCCGCCATGAGGGCAGGCACTCCGAGGAGCACGACCGCCACTGCCGCTGCAGCAGCCGTATTGTCCTTGCTCTTCTCGCTCAACCACGAATATGCGGCTGCAACGGCCAGTCCGATCCATATCGAGAACGAATAGAATGATCCGGCATATGCATAGTCTCGCTCACGCACCTGATACGGAGGCTGATTGAGATATATAACGATGGCGATACCTGTCATGAAGAACATGAGGAACGTGAGCCAGCATCCTCTCTTGTCGCGCGAGAACTGGAAGAAGAGTCCGATGATTCCCAAAAGAAGAGGAAGCATATAGTAATGGTTCTTCGCCTTGTTGTTCTTGAGGTAGTCCGGTGCAGCAGACTGGTCTCCAAGACGGAAGTTATCCAGAGGCTTTATTCCGCTCTCCCAGTTTCCGATAAGAGGATCTCCGGGAGAAGGACTGTGGACATCATTCTGACGGCCGGCAAAATTCCACATGAAATAGCGCCAGTACATCCAGTTCATCTGATAATCCATGAAAAATGCCATATTCTGGAAGAACGTAGGCTTCTTATGTTCCGCACCCTTGACTGTCTTGCCGCCATTTCCCATATAAGACTTGTAGAAAGACACATGGCTCGGGCTGCTGCCGCTCCACATACGAGGGAAGAACATCTTTCCGGCAGATTCATACCTGATTTCTCCCGGACCGTCCGCCTGAATATACTTGTCACCCATCGGAGCCCAATATTTTGTTGCCTCTACCTCATACGGAGCAGCGAAATACTCTCCGTAGATAAGCGGATTGCTTCCGTACTGCTCACGGCCAAGATAACGGACAAGGGTGAAAGGATTGTCCGGCTGATATTCGTTTGTAGGAGTCTTCGCGCTCGACCTTATGATCACAATTGTAAAGAGCGAAAAGCCGATCACAATCATGGTGAAGCACAGAAGGACAGTGTTTGCAAACACCTTCTGTTCCTTCAGCGTGCGGAAAAGTCCCCAGAAGCAGAGGCCCAGAAGCGCAACCATAAAGAATGCCGCACCTGAATTGAAAGGCAGGCCGAGTGTGTTGACAAAGAAAAGGTCAACATATGCCGCAAATTTCGGAAGGTATGGGATGATTCCGAAGAGGATGACGGCAAGGATCACCACTGCCACTGCAAATATCTTCACATACTCCATGAGGGTATAATGTCCGCTTTCGCGCTTCTTGTAATAGTACATGAACACAAGAGCCGGAATAGCCAGCAGGTTAAGAAGGTGGATACCTATCGAAAGACCCATGAGAAGCGAGATGAGGACGATCCATCTGTTGGCATAAGGCTCGTCGGCCTGATCGTACCACTTGGTCATAGCCCAGAAGACGAGAGCCGTGATAAGCGATGACATCGCATATACCTCACCCTCGACGGCAGAGAACCAGAATGTATCGCTGAATGCATATGCAAGGGCTCCGACCGCACCGGAACCGAAGATAGCGATAGCCTTTGCCACGCTGTAAGTTCCTTCTTCAGAAGGCTTTACGATACGCTTGGCAAGGAATACGATGGTAAGGTAGAGGAAAAATATGGTCAGAGCCGAGCATATGGCACTGAACGCATTTACAGCCACAGCTGCATGCATATTGTCGGTAAACATGGTGAAGAATCTCGCGAAAAGCTGGAATACAGGGTTTCCGGGAGGATGTCCCACTTCAAGTTTATATGACGACGCAATGAACTCGCCGCAATCCCAGAACGACGCTGTCGGCTCTATCGTAAGAAGATAGGTGACCGCTGCAACGATTCCGACAAAGACCGCAGTGAGTCTGTTCCATAATGTGAATTTTCTGTTATCCATTTATCTGATGTTTTTCAATTTCCATTATCATTCAAACTTACAAATATACGATGATATTCACTATATTTGCAAAAATAATATCAACTGATATGGCAGAAAACGACTGGAAAAAAAGGCTCGGAGTGGTTTTTTCGACCAACCCGGACTTCGCATATGAAGAAGAGACTGTACAGGAGGAACAGACCCTTGAACCGTCAAGACAGAATCTCATAGTTTCAATAGACAGGAAAGGCCGCGGCGGCAAGCAGGTCACACTCGTCACCGGCTTTGTCGGCACATCCGAAGACCTTGCAGAACTGGGACGCACCCTGAAGGTCAAATGCGGCGTGGGAGGAAGCGCGAAAGACGGGGAGATCACCATCCAGGGTGACTTCCGCGACCGTGTCACTGCACTCCTGAAAGATATGGGTTACAAGGCTAAAAGAGGAAACTGACATGCTTTTCGACATTCTCGCACTGATATCCGTCCTCACGGTCATCATCCTTCTCAAAAGGCTTCTCAACATCTTTCCATCCCTTCTGGCCTGCATAGTCAGATGGAAGGAAAGCGTCAACCTTGAAGCCAGCGTGAAGCACAGCCTTGACAGGGACATGATAGCCATTGCCATGATACTGCCCTTCTGCCTCACGGTATACCGATTCGGTCTATATACTCCGAAGTTCATGACACAGATTGACGAAGCCTACCGTCTTCCCGCAACCATCGGGATCATACTGGTCTATATCGGCCTCCGGTATATCATGGGACATATGTTCCGTTCGCGCAAGATAAACCCAAAGATCCAGAAGGCGGCAGGCCGGTCAGCATTTACATTCTTCACAATCCTTACACTGCTGCTGATCGGAACAGGAAGCGTAATGAATTTCATGAAAATCGCTCCGGAAGTCATCAGAAGCGCAATGCTTTGGGTATCAGCAGCCATATATTGCATCTTCATCATCAGGAAAACACAAATTTTTGCATCATCGTGCTCGATTTTCACTGCTTTTTTGTACCTTTGCGCCCCCGAAATTTTCCCGACTGGAGCTTTGGTCGCTTCAGCGTTAATACTTTAGGTTAGAATGAGTGTAAAGAAAATCCTGATTTCCCAGCAGCAGCCGATGACGGCTTCGCCATATACAAGCATAGCAGAGAAGTTCGGAGTCGAGTTTGACTTCAAGCCGTTCTTCAAGATAGAGCCCTTGACTTCCAGAGAGTTCCGCTCACAGAGAATCAATATTCTCGACCACACTGCTATCGTATTTTCAGCAAGATCCACAATCGACGCATTCTTCCAGCTTTGCGAAGAGCTCCGCGTGAAGGTTCCTGAAACAATGAAATATTTCTGCACCACAGAGGCAGTGGCGAACTATCTGCAGAAGCATATCGTATACCGTAAAAGAAAGATCTTCTTCGGAGACGGCAAGCCTGATTCAATCATAGGACTCATCGGCACAAAGCACAAGGGAGAGAAGTTCCTCATCGCCACAGCAGAGTCTGCCACAAAGGATGCCGTAACCAGAATATTCGAGACACAGAAGTTCGATTTCGAGACAGCCGTATTCGTAAAGCCTGTATCACAGGACCTTAAGGATACGGACCTTCACTCATACGACCTTATCGTGCTCTTCAACCCAGCCGACGTGAAGTCTCTCTTCGAGAATCAGCCGGAGTTCAAGCAGGAGAACATCAAGTTCGTATCATACGGAAAGTCTGTTGTAGGAGCAATGGAGGAGGCAGGATTGAGCATCGAGATTTCAGCCCCTACCGTTGAGGCACCATCCGTGGCCAAGGCACTTGAGATTTACCTCTCTAAAAACTGATAGTGGAAACAACCAACTGCAATACTCTTCCTAAAAAAGAAAGATTGTGCGGCAAGACCAACATTTCGGAGCTTCTTGCCAAAGGAAAGCATGGCAGCATCGGAAAGATGCGCTTTCTCTGCATGAAAGGCACAGGGATGGAGTATAACAGAATAATGGTGTCAGTTCCCAAGAAGCTGTTCAAGAGAGCAGTCAAAAGAAATCTCCTGAAGAGAAGAATACGCGAAAGCTATAGAAAGCAAAAGCACAACCTGACCGTCCAGGGCGGTCTGGATGTGCTTTTCATGTATTCCACAAAGGAAATCCTCAGCTACGAGGAAATTTATGCGGCAGTGGGACAGATAATAGAAAAAATCAATGAAAGAGGCGCTTAAGAAGATAGCGATAGCTCCGTTCATATTTCTGATCAGATTCTATCAGACCTGCATCTCTCCATTGAAGCAACCATGCTGCAGGTTCACTCCCACATGCTCGCAATATGCCCTCGAGGCATTCAGAAAACACGGCCCATTCAAAGGGCTCTACCTTACCGTCAGGCGCATCCTGCGCTGCCATCCCTGGGGAGGACACGGATACGATCCTGTACCTTAAACTGCGGCAAAAATGATATCCATGAAGCCGATTCCGGCAATTAAGGCAAAGCAGAACGCCAGTACGGAAAACAGCAGCTTGAAAACATACATATCTTCTCCTTTATAAAGGAAAAACGGCACCATCACCAGAATAAACAGCGGCACGGTCAGCATATACATGAAATGTGACAGGGCATACATTCTCAAGAAGGAAAACGCTGTCATGAAGAGCAGTCCGGCACAGATCATAGCTGTGCAGAGGTTTCTGCCGCAATACTCCCCCAACCCTTTCACACCGGCACAAAGCAATCCGATCGAGAAAGACGGAAACAGCAACACCCATGAGCCGAATGTATGAGTGCATACGAAATAAGCACCGAAAACGGCGATCGGACCATGCAGAAGAATATCCAGAACTCCGCGCATCACAGGCGAGGAATCTTTCGTGCCATTTGCAAGCCTGATTATGAAATAGCCGAAGAGCAGCAGAAGGAGAGACTCCATCAAAAGTATCCTGTCGAAAGACAAACAGGCTGTGAGCACTGCTCCCGCAACAGAGAGCAGCAGCGGGATTCTTCCCCCTGTGGCCATATAAAAATGGAGCAATACGGTTGTGCCGAGAAGGGACAAGGCTGCATCCCAAGCCACATGGTAATCCGAAACAGCGAACAGAATGCCAAGCACAACGCCTGACAATGACAGGTACAGACCTCCCAAATCCAAAGATCTGATGAACTTGTTTCTATCGTTACTCATTTTTCAAAAATAGCCACCAGATGGCCTACAACAGCTAAAACAACAACAAAAACAACAAAATCGACAACTCGCATGAAGAAAGATTTGCCGAAATTTGTCTCGGTTAAGAATCTTATTCGTCTCTTTCCGCGAGATTCCCTTCTCAAAAAAATGTGTGCAATTCCAAAAAATATGGGACAGCGGAAGGAAATTCCTCAGTCAGAGGAAATAAAAAGGGAAGCCGTGAGGTTTCCCTTTTTTATCACCCAGTCATCAGAGATGACAGCCCTCAAGGGCATTGGCGTCCTGTTTGTCTTTCCGTATTTTGTGCCAAAATACCCGACCCGGACGCGGCCTCTGATGAGGCCCTGTTAATATCACCCAGTCATCAGAGATGACAGTGTCTTAATCCAGTTTGAGGACGGCCATGAAGGCGCTCTGCGGAACCTCTACTGTTCCGATCTGACGCATCCTCTTCTTTCCTTGCTTCTGCTTCTCAAGGAGCTTTCTCTTACGCGAGATGTCACCACCATAACACTTCGCGGTCACATCCTTGCGGACAGCCTTTACAGTCTCACGAGCAATGATCTTCGCGCCGACAGCCGCCTGGATGGCGATATCGAACTGCTGTCTCGGAATGAGCTCCTTCAGCTTCTCGCACATCTTGCGTCCGAAATCATATGCATGGTCGGCATGGATCAGTGAAGAAAGAGCATCGGCAGGATCTCCGTTAAGAAGGATATCCAGCTTCACGAGCTTCGCGTCCTTGAATCCGATCACGTGATAGTCAAACGAAGCATATCCCTTTGAAATGGACTTGAGCTTGTCATAGAAGTCAAACACAATCTCGGAAAGAGGCATCTCATATGTAAGCTCGAGTCTGTCAGCTGTCAGATAGTGCTGATTTATGAGGATTCCTCGCTTGTCGAGACAGAGCTTCATGATAGGTCCGTAATAGTCTGAACGGGAAATCACCTGTGCCCTGATATATGGTTCCTCGATCCTGTCGATGAGTGTAGGAGCCGGCAGTCCCGAAGGATTGTGCACGTCCATTACCTCTCCCTGGGTCGTATAGACCTTATATGAAACGTTCGGAACCGTAGTGATCACGTCCATGTTGAACTCTCTGAAAAGACGCTCCTGAACGATCTCGAGATGGAGAAGTCCGAGGAAGCCGCATCGGAAACCGAATCCGAGTGCGAGAGAAGACTCCGGTTCGAAAACAAACGAAGCATCATTAAGCTGGAACTTCTCCAGTGATGCCCTGAGTTCCTCATACTGGTCTGTCTCCACAGGATACATACCTGCAAAGACCATAGGCTTGACCTCCTCAAATCCCGCAATTGCCTCCTGACAAGGTCTGTTCAGGTGAGTGATGGTATCACCGACCTTCACTTCGACAGCCGACTTGATTCCTGAAATGATATATCCCACGCTTCCGCACGGAATCTCCGCACGAGGGTGCATCTTCATCTTGAGCACACCGATCTCATCCGCCTCATATTCCTTTCCGGTATTGAAGAACTTCACCTTGTCACCCTTCTTTATCGATCCGTTTACCACCTTGAAATAAGCGATGATTCCTCTGAACGAGTTGAACACAGAGTCGAAGATAAGGGCCTGGAGCGGAGCTTCAGGATCGCCCTTTGGTGCAGGGATTCTCTCTACGATGGCATCGAGGACTTCCTTGACACCCTGTCCGGTCTTTCCTGATGCCAAAAGGATTTCCTCCGGCTTGCATCCGAGCAGATCCACGACCTGATCCGAAACGACATCAACCATCGCCGAATCCATATCTATCTTGTTGAGAACCGGGATGATCTCAAGGTCGTGTTCGATTGCAAGATAAAGATTAGATATTGTCTGTGCCTGGATACCCTGTGTAGCATCAACGATCAGGATGGCTCCCTCACATGATGCAATCGCACGGGACACCTCATATGAAAAGTCCACATGGCCCGGAGTGTCGATCAGGTTGAGCGTGTATTTCTCTCCCTTATATACATAGTCCATCTGGATGGCGTGGCTCTTGATCGTAATGCCCTTCTCCTTCTCAAGGTCCATTGAGTCAAGGACCTGATTCTCCATATCTCGCGCATTCAATGTATCGGTGACCTCAAGCATTCTGTCTGCGAGGGTACTCTTTCCATGGTCGATATGCGCAATGATGCAAAAGTTTCTTGTATTCTTCATCTTAAGTGTATAATCGGTGCAAAGATAGTAAATAATGAAATTTTTCCCTATTTTTGTTTTAATCCATCTGCTTATTAAAGAGTCTAAATCAAGGTGAAGGACAGAGAAATCATAGAACTTTACAGCTGCGGACGGCACGAAGAAGCTTTCAGGGGCATAACCGACGCCTATACTGAAAGGCTCTACTGGCATGTCCGCCGTTTTGTATGCAGCCATGACGACACCAACGACCTTCTCCAGGACATATTTATCAAGATCTGGACCGCACTCCCTTCTTTCAGAGGAGATTCAGGACTATACACATGGATATACAGGATCGCCACCAACGAGGTGCTCAATCATCTGCGCAGGCAGAAAGTGAAATCGCTTCTTTCTTTCGAATCCGAATCCGCCTCTCTTGAGAAGAAGATCGACGAGGACATTTATTTCAACGGAAACGAGCTTCAGAGAGAGCTGCACAAGGCCATACAGAGGCTGCCGCAGAAACAGAGGATCGTATTCAGCCTCCGCTACTTCGATGAACTGAAATATGAAGAGATTTCGGAGATTACCGGCACATCTATAGGTGCCCTGAAGGCATCATACCACCACGCATACAACAAGATAAAGGAAGATCTTCAGAAAATGTTCTGAAGATAATCAAAAACGATATAAACCTTTGACATATAATTGTGTCTAAAAGAAAGCATGAAAACGGATAAGGACATATTGAAAGAGTGCAGCGAGCTTAAGGAAATGCCTTTCGGCGTTCCTGAAGGCTACTTCGAATCATTCAGGTCACGGATGACCCCTGCACTGGAGGCAGAAAAGAGCCGTTACGGCAGATTTTCTCCATACCTGGCGATGGCAGCAATGTTCGCACTGATGGTGACAGGAGGAACATTCTTCCTTCGCAACACGACACCTGCAGAAGAATTCACACAGGAGGACTTCGTAATGTTCTCCAGCAATCTCACAAATACAATCTACTACGAAGACACCGACCATCTGGCGGATGCGGAGATCGCTGACGAAGACATTATCGAATATCTGATATACAGCGGCATAAGCGCCGAAGAAGTTGAACTTGCAAAATGATCTTACAATGAAAAGAATGTTTTATATAGCATTGGCTGCAGCCATGCTTGCTGGCATCGGGACGGCATCCGCACATAACAGCTGCAAAAATGACTGGAGGCAGAAGATTATGAGCGAAAAAGTAGCCTTCCTCACAGTTGAAATGGGAATCACCCCTGAAGAGGCGCAGGTTTTCTGGCCTATCTACAACGAGGTGAGCAAAAAGAATGACGAGGCCATGCACAAGGTATTCACTTCATACAAGGCTCTCGACCAGGCTCTGAACGAAGGCAAAGACAGCAAGGAAATCCAGAAGCTGCTCGATGCATACCTCGATGCTCTTGAGGAGCAGAAGGAAGTGAACAGCGATGCCGCCGACAAATACAAGAGCGTGCTCCCTGTCGAAAAGGTGGCAAGACTATATATCGGAGAGGAGAAGTTCAGAAGGCAGCATATCCGCAATCTGCACAACAAGCCGGGCGAGAGAAAATAGCGTCAGGCAAACAGATAGAAATCATGGGTGAGGGAAAGATACTCTTGAGTATATTTTCCCTCATTCTGTATTGTAAGGACAGTGTCTGAAGGCTCCTGACATCTTTCTTTCGAAAACTCGGCAATTATTCGGGACGGAGACTTGCGCGGAACCGTCCTGACACGCAGGATACGGAAAAGATGAAATCCGCACATACGCGCATATCTTGCAAGACCGTGTTCCTGGTCTGCAGGAAGGACCAGCGAGATATGTCCGCCGTCATTCAGCCTGTCCTTGGCAAATTCAAATATATCCCTGTAGGAAAGGCCGTCAGAAGTATGTCTGGCCGTGCTTTTTCTTTCGTCGGGAGCTGTCAGAGAATCCTCGAAATACGGCGGATTGGAAAAGATGAGGTCATACATGAGTTCCGATGAAGATGCAAAATCCTCAAGCGATTTATTATGTGCATGAAGGCTTCCCGCCCATGGAGCACCTGCAAAATTCATGGCAGCCTCACTCGCAGACGGTTCATCAATATCAATGGCATCAATCCTGACTTCATTATCCGTCTCGATGTCATTCCCGACTTGGCCCTTGTCATTCCCGGCTTGACCCTTGTCATTCCCGGCTTGACCGGGAATCTCATCGTTTACCCTCTGCGCCACCATCAAAGCAATAGTTCCGGTTCCGGTACCGACATCAAGAAAACAACGGTCACCTGGCCTTATAGTCATGGCAGCCCCGAGCAGCACTCCGTCGGTATTGACCTTCATGGCACTGCGTTCATTTACTACACTGAACTTCTTGAATTGGAAAACTCCCATATATTTGAAACACTTATCTTGTTGAATATCTGCAACTTATCTCTACACGGTTGCGCAAATGAGCGCAACGAAGAAAGCTTATTTAATTGAATATCAGACAGATAGATGCTTACACGAAAACTCCGTCTACCATATAAAGAGATCTGTCACACATGGCGGCCAGATCCGGATCATGAGTCACGATGACTATGGTCTGCCCGTATTTATCACGAAGAGCAAAGAAAAGACGATGAAGCTCATCCTTGGTCTTTGTATCGAGATTGCCGGAAGGCTCATCAGCAAACAGAACTGCAGGGTTGTTTATCAAGGCTCTGGCAATCGCAACCCTCTGCTGCTCTCCCCCGGATAGTTCGGAAGGCTTATGGCTGAAACGCTCTGCCAGCCCGAGGTCCGTGAGGAGCTCCTTTGCAGAAGCTTCTGCATCCTTTCTCGATCGACCTGCAATAAAGGCCGGAATCATCACATTTTCAAGAGCCGTGAATTCCGGAAGAAGGTGATGGAACTGGAATACGAAACCTATCCTTCTGTTTCGAAATTCAGCCAGGGCATCTCCACGCAAAGACAAGACATCCGTTCCGTCAATAAGAAGAGTACCAGCATCAGGAGTGGACAACGTGCCAAGAATCTGCAGCAAAGTCGACTTGCCGGCACCTGAAGCTCCCATTATCGAAACAACCTCCGACTTTCCTATCTCAAGGCCGATTCCCTTAAGGACCTTCAAAGTACTGAAAGATTTTTCTATTCCGTTTGCCCGTATCATTTGCATTACCTAAATAATTAATAACCAGCGGTTTCGTGCACCTCCATCGCGAAAACACGCACAAGGACGACATCGTAAGAACTTATAATTCAGAATATTAAACAAGTCCCGAATTACTTTTCGTCATTCAAAGTTATATGATTTTGGATAAAAAACAAAAGGCCGATCCGAAGATCAGCCTTTTTGATGTCGGGGTACTGTGACTCGAACACAGGACCCTCTGGTCCCAAACCAGATGCGCTAACCAACTGCGCCACACCCCGATTATTGGTTTCCCTTTCATTTGGGACTGCAAATATACGGCGAAAAAATTAAAATGCAAAACTTTCTTCAGAAAATTTCAAAATTTTCTTCATTTTATAGAAAAAGGCGACGCAACGGGATTCCGCGCATCGCCTTTATACCTGTTCTCTGATACCAGAGAGCCTTTTATTAAAGGTTAGGATTGAGCTTGTTCCACTCTGCTACTGGCGGGATGATGCCGAGAGAGATGATCTCGTCACGCATTACCTGGAGGTGTGCGTAAGATGCATCGAGAGCTGCAAGCTCCTCTGCTGTACCTGTAACCTCACCGAAGTGAACGCCAGTTGCGTCGATTGTAGTAGGCATAGCCATGAGAACATTCTTATACTTCTCATTGTTCACATAGCATCCTGCAGGCCAGTGGAACTCAGGACCACCCATAGCAGCCTGAATCATGAGAACTGACTGGTAAGAAGGGCTCTGGAATGAAGAGCGGCCACGAAGCTTGATGATGTTTGAACCACCCTGGATAGTAGCGTGCTTGATCTCTGCCCACTTGTCCTCAGGAATGTTGTACTCTGCGAGCGGCTTGCCGTCAACTGTGATCTTTGATGCGAATACAGCCATTGCCTCACCGTGACCACCGTAAGTACGTGCGTTCTCTACCTTATACTGTGGAACTCCGAGCTCCTTTGCGATTGCAGACTGAAGACGTGTAGAGTCGAGAGCTGCAAGTGAAGTAAGCTGGCTTGGCTTAAGACCTGAACGGATAAGAGCTGTAAGAGCTGTCACGTCAGCTGGGTTGAAGATAACCACAACATGGTTTACATCCGGGCAATACTTCTTGATGTTGTCACCGAATTCAGCAGCAATCTGGCAGTTGCCCTTGAGGAGGTCCTCACGGGTCATACCCTCCTTACGTGGAGCTCCGCCTGAAGAGATGATATACTTTGCACCAGTGAATGCAACCTCAGGATCAGTTGTCCAAGTGATGTTTGCACCCTCGAATGCGCAGTGATACA
>JAFYLU010000061.1 GCA_017550025.1 Bacteroidales bacterium
GGCGGATTCAACGCATCTCCAAAATACGGCGCGACTCCTACAGGTTACTATTTGAGGAAGTACGTCGACGGAGCAGCCGTTACTACAGCCGACAACCAGGTTGCACGCCGCCATACATGGATTGTATTCCGTCTTGGTGAAATATACCTTGACTATGCGGAGGCTGTCTACAATGCTACAGGCAGTGCAAATGACAAGACTTATGGTCTTTCTGCAAATGAAGCAATCAATGTGCTCCGTAATCGTGCCGACATTGCCATGCCTGAATTTACAGAAGACGGTGCAGCTTGGGTAGAACGTTATGAGCGTGAGCGTCTCGTGGAGCTTGCATTCGAGAATCATCGTTTCTGGGATGTGCGTCGCTGGAAGAAGGGAAGCACATATTTCAAGAGTGTGAAGGTTGCGAATATAAGCAAGGCGAAGCAGCTCACAAGATCTACAGTGGCACGTCAGTGGGAAGAAAAATACAATCTGTATCCTATCCCTCAGACTGAAAACAAGAAGAACCCTGCCCTTGGCCAAAATCCAGGATGGTAGTAATTTATAAGGAGTTCAATTATGAAGAATATATTTAAATTTTTCAGAACAGTTCTGATACTTGTCCTTACCACTGCTTTGAGCGGCTGTTTCGTTCAGGAAGAACTCGAATCTGCTGATCTCGGATTGCATGTGAAGGTGTTCTTCCCTGCAAAGGTGGTTGCCGGACAGCCTATGACCATCAATGGTGGAGGTTTCTCTGATGTTACGGAGATCGTCTTCCCTGATGGTGAGGAAGGTATTGTAGTTAAAGACTTCCAGATTGTCAGCAATGACATGATCAGGGTAAATGCACCTAAAGGCATTGCTGCTGATGGTGGAAAGATCATCGTTCGTACTGAGTCGGATCAGGCTGAGTCTCCGCTTCCTCTCACTCTTGGCGATACCAAGATTTCAGGTTACTCTGCAAACGCAGGTGACCAGGTGGATGGCGGAAGCCAGATCACAATCTTCGGTACTGACCTCGAGTTCATCACAGGCGTCGAGCTGCTTGATGCAGACGGAAACCCTGCACTTGTTTCAGATAAGCTCTTCAACAAGAAGGCAACAGCTTCCATCATCTTCACAGTTCCTAAGAAGGTGTACGAAGGCACATTCGTAGGTAAGGTCTATACTATCGACGGCAAGACTTTCGAAATGCCTGAGCTTACTTACAAGCCAGCTTCTGACGGCGGATACTTCGAGACTGTCGAGCACGTAATCTGGGAGAATCCTGATCCGGCGGGAATCGGTTCTGTAAGCTGGAGCGGACAGTACAGATTCTACGGAGAGGGCAATGCAGATACAAACGGCGAGTGTATAGCAATGATCGCGGCAGATCACTGGGATATCATAAAGAACGGCACATTCTACCTCAAGTTTGCTCCTGCAGCTGATGCATATCAGATCCGTGCAAACACAGGTTGGTGGTCATTCGACGGTGACGGTGTTCATGATATCCATGGTGGCGACGAGCGCATCATCGACAATGGCGACGGAACATTCTCTCTCGCTTACACATTGTCGGAGGAACCTCTTAAGAGCGGTATCCAGGGTCTTATCGACGAGCAGCATCTCCTCTTTACAGGTAGCGGCTATACTCCTCTCAAGCTTTACTACACTGAGGAAGTATGGGTACCAGGCGGTTCTGTTGAGATCGTAAGGACTTCTATCTGGAAGAACGACGGCTCAGTAGGTGCAGCTAATTGGGATGGTACTTATCGTTATGCAAAGGAGGGTATGGATGCCAATAGTGAGTGTGTCGCTGAGATTCCTGCGGAAACATGGGAGAAGATGAAGACCACTCCATTCAATGTCCAGATTACTCCAGCAGGTGACTGGTGGCAGGTTCGTATCCTTGATGGTCACTGGTCAATCGGAAATGCAGATTCGAATGACATTACTCCTAATACGCCAGATAAGTTCGTTGACAATGGCGATGGCACATTTACTTTCGTCGTTGATCTTCAGTCATATCCTGAAGAAGGAGATAAACTGGTGACAACAGTAGATGAAAAGCACCTTCTCTTTAGTGGTTCTGGCTTCATCATCAACGAGATGTACTGGGAAGAGGAAGTCTTCATTCCAGGTGGTGGTGCTCCTACAGAGGTAACTCTCTGGGAAGGCGAGGCTATTGCTGAGGACTGGGCAAACCAGCCAAATATCCTTTCGGATGCCGGAGTTGAGCTTCAGGAGGCAGGTGCACAGCCAGGACAGACAATCTACCTCTACATGGAGCCGGTTGATCCTGCCCAGCATTGGTATCTTGAACTCGTAGAAGGCCACTGGAGCGGTGTGACTTACCTTTGTCTTTGTGCACCAGGCGCTGATACTCAGGGCAAGTTCGTTGAGTATGATCTTGGTGCGAATGGCGGTAGAGCCGCTCTCGAAATCACTCAGAAAATGCTTGACACAGCATATGTACAGCAGGGGTGGGGTGGTACATTCATCGCAAACGGTGACAACCTTAAGATTACAAAGGTTACTCTCCTGTAATATGGGATATTCTTGATCAGCAAGGCTGGCCTTCGGGTCAGCCTTGCTTTTTTTGTCGGAAATCCATTTGAAAATCAGTTCATAAAATGCACTGGCAGTATTTAAGATGCCAAATATTATTGTTACCTTTGACAAGATATAATAACATCGGAAAACTGACTATGAAATACCTGTTGTATATATTGTCGGCTCTGTTTATGGCTGTCTCGTGCGGTCCTGACGAAACGAGTGAATCGGAACATGTCAAGCTCACTGTTGACAGGCCTTTGCTGGAGTTTCCGGCGGAAGGAGGAGAGGACACAGTCCGTGTAAGAACTTCCGAACTGCTCTATGTGGTTCCGGCCGACAAATGGGTTACTTGTGATAGAAAACCTCTTGGTCATGACTATGCATATGATGTGATTGTCAAGGCGGAAAAGAACGCCGCCTATGAGCCACGATCGACCAGAATATCGGTGATCTCCGGAGAAGAAAAGTTCTACATAGAGGTGTCGCAGGAGGAGGCGGTAGAGGAGCGTGATCCTTCCGAAATCCCTGTAAATAACGGAAACACAGCATGGAAAATGGCTGAAAGACTCGGTATCGGATGGAATCTTGGAAATAGCTTTGATGCTCATTCGAACGGTGTGTCCGGCGAGACCTTGTGGGGAAATCCAAGGACCAGTCAGATGCTTTTCACCAAGCTCAAGGAGCTGGGCTTCAATACGGTACGTGTTCCGATAACATGGCTGGGACATTTTGGCGGAGCACCGGACTATAAGATAGAAGATGCCTGGCTTGACAGGATCGAGGAAGTTGTGGGATATGCAAAGTCCGCAGGACTGAATGTGATAATAAACATGCACCATGACGGGGCAGACAGTCAGTTCTGGCTTGATATCGCTTCTGCTGCCATCAATGCATCCGTGCAGGAGAAGATACTTGCGCAGATTACGGCGATGTGGGGTCAGATAGCGGCAAGGTTCGTGGACGAAGGCGAGTATCTCATCTTTGAGGCTTTCAATGAAGTGCATGACGGCAAATGGGGCTGGGGAGCAAACCGTACCGATGGAGGAAAGCAGTATGCTTGTCTGAACCAGTGGAATCAGGCCTTCGTGGATGCGGTGCGTTCTGCAGGCGGTGAGAACACTGACAGATACCTCGGTATCCCGGCATATTGCACAAATGCGGATTACGCGGTGCAGTTCCTTGAACTTCCGCAGGACAAGGTCCTCGGCCGCCTGCTGGTCTCTGTGCATTGCTACGATCCTTCGGACTATACCCTTACTGCAAAGTATTCGGAATGGGGCCATACGGCTGATGCCTCGAAGAAGGCTTCCGGAAACAACGAGCAGGACCTTGAAAAGGTCTTCAGGAAGCTCTATTCCAATTTTGTCTCGAAGGGAGTTCCGGTCTATCTTGGAGAATTCGGCTGTGTGAACAGGGCTTCTGCCCGTGAGCAGGCATTCCAGCAGTATTACCTGAAGTATTACGCGAAACTTTCCAAGATGTATGGAGTGCCGTGCGCAATCTGGGATAACGGTGCCAAAGGTGCCGGAAATGAGCGCCATGCATTCCTTGACCATGCGACCGGTACATACTGCTCTGTCGAGGCGAAGGCTGCTATCCAGGCCATGCTCACTGCATATAAGGACAACCTGACACTTCGCAACATTTATACATCAGCTCCAAAGTAGAATTATGAAAAGAACACTTAAACCCGTGACTACCATGATTGCGACAGCACTTGCAATCGCTTCTTGCGGAGGTTCCAAGGAACCTGAAGCACAGACTCCCGCAGATCACCTTCTTGCTGAACTTACCTCTCTCGTAGAGCAGGGAAAGATCATGTTTGGCCATCAGGATACTTATCTGTACGGTCATTCGTGGAAGATAGAGGCGGATGCGTCGACCTATGACAGGACTGACATCAAGGATGTGGCAGGAGCATATCCGGCGCTTTCCGGAATGGATCTGGGAGGCATTGAACTTGATTCGCCGCTGAATATAGACAAGAACGACTTCAACCATATGAGGGCATCAGCCGTTGCTCATCATGAAAGAGGAGGAGTGGTGACATTCTCATGGCATCCGCGCAATCCTCTGACAGGAGGCGACACATGGGATACAAGCTCGACAGAGGTGGTGGCCTCGATACTTCCGGGAGGAGAGAAGCATGAGATGTTCATGGGATGGCTTTCAAAGGCTGCAGATTTTCTTGAGTCTATAAAGACAGCGGAAGGGGATAAGATTCCGGTGATCTTCCGTCCATGGCATGAGCATACAAGGAACTTCTTCTGGTGGGGAAAGGACCTCTGTACCAAGGATCAGTATGTGGCTCTCTGGCGCATGACATATGACTATATGACGAAGGAAAGAGGTCTTGACCATCTTGTATGGTCTTATTCTCCTGACGCAGGTGGCCTTTTCGTACCTGAAGACTTCGGCGAGAGGTATCCTGGAGACGACATCATAGACATGGTCGGCATCGACTTCTACCAGTTCACTCCTGCTGACGAGTTCATCGCAAAGATGAAGAGTTCTCTCGACATGACGAAGGCATTTGCACAGGAACACGGCAAGCTCATGGCTGTCACAGAGACAGGATGCGAGGGTGTCAAGAATGCGAAATGGTGGACAGAAGTGCTCTATCCTGCCATCAAGGACTATCCTGTATCATATGTGCTTACATGGAGAAATGCCTGCGACGAGAACATGCAGCATCATTTCTATGCACCTTTCCCTGGACATGAATCGGCGGAAGACTTCAAGGCGTTCGCGGCTCTTGATCAGATCATGTTCCTTTAATCAGAAATATTCATTAACAATCAACTAACCTTATAAACCGCAGATGCATCGGTAAATGCATCAATGAAAGATATGACATTTGAAGAAAGACTGGAATGGCTCAAGGCAGAGCATGAGGCCCTCATCACAAAGAAGAACGAGCCGATTGAGGGTAACGGCGTTTATGAGCGCTATCAGAACCCTATCCTTACAGGTGACCATTCTCCTCTTTTCTGGAGATATGACCTCAACAAGGAGACTAATCCATATCTTATGGAGCGTTACGGCATCCATGCCGCTCTCAATTCAGGAGCCATCAAGTGGAACGGCAAGTACGTTCTCGTTGTACGCGTAGAGGGTGCTGACCGCAAGTCGTTCTTTGCAGTTGCAGAGAGCCCTAACGGTGTGGACAACTTCCGTTTCTGGGACCGTCCGATCACTATGCCTGAATATGGCGAGCCTGCTACAAATGTATATGACATGCGTCTTACAGCTCATGAGGACGGCTGGATCTACGGTATCTTCTGCGTTGAGCGCAAGGATCCGAATGCAGCTCCGGGCGACCTCTCTTCAGCAGTTGCAGCTGCCGGTATCGCACGTACAAAGGACCTCGTGAACTGGGAGCGTCTTCCGGACCTCGAGTCTACTTCACAGCAGCGTAACGTGGTGCTCCATCCGGAGTTCGTAGACGGCAAGTATGCTCTCTATACACGTCCGCAGGATGGATTCATCGACGCTGGTAGCGGTGGTGGAATCGGCTGGGCTCTCGTTGACACAATGGAGAAGGCAGTGGTTACAGAAGAGAAGATCATCAACCACAGATTCTATCACACAATCAAGGAAGTGAAGAACGGTGAAGGTCCGCACCCAATCAAGACTGACCGCGGCTGGCTCCACCTTGCTCACGGTGTACGTGGATGTGCTTCAGGTCTCCGTTATGTTCTCTATATGTACATGACTTCTCTTGAGGATCCTACAAAGATGATCGCTGATCCTGCAGGCTTCTTCATGGTACCGGAGGGTGAGGAGTACATCGGTGATGTCATGAACGTGCTCTTTACAAACGGATGGATTGCAGACGAGGACGGCAAGGTGTTCATCTACTATGCATCAAGCGACACACGCATGCATGTTGCGACATCTACAGTAGACCGTCTTGTAGACTACTGTATGAACACAGAGCCGGACGCACTCACAACAGGTGAGTCTGTCAAGAGACTCAACCGCCTCATCGACCGCAACCTCCTCTAAAGATTCTTGCGATTCCTCGGCATGCCGGCGGCATTTTCATGCCTTACCGTGCCTGCCGGGGATCCGTTAACTTTAATAACGACTGAATAATGACCAATGCAAATCCAGCAGGAACCTTCCAGAAGGCTCCTTTAAGCCAGAAGATAGGATACGGTTTCGGTGACATGTCGTCTTCGATGTTCTGGAAGATCTTCACCGCATACCTTCCGTTCTTCTATTCAACCATCTTTGGCCTCAGCCTTGTAGATGCTACATTCCTTATGCTTGTGACCAGAATCTGGGATGCTGTTTCCGATCCTATGATGGGTATCATTGCTGACCGTACGCAGACCCGCTGGGGAAAGTACAGGCCATATCTGCTCTGGATCTCGATACCGTTTGCTGTAGTGGGTGTGCTTCTTTTCACAACACCTGAACTCGGCTACGCAGGCAAGCGTATATGGGCTTATGTGACATATATCATGATGATGACAGTCTATACGGCCATCAATGTACCTTATGGTGCGATGCTTGGCGTCATGACTGCAGATTCAGACGAAAAGACAGTGTTCTCTTCTTTCAGAATGTTCTTCGCATATGCCGGCAGCTTCATCGTGCTGGCTGGATGGGAGCCTCTCTGCAAGATGTTCAACAAGATGCAGGGCATCGAGACATCTGTAAACGATCCTTCTTCATGGCAGTATGCCATGATCGTTGTGGCAGTATGCTGCTTCCTCCTCTTCCTCCTCTGCTTCAAGATGACACGCGAGACAGTGAAGAGCCTTCCGAAGGAGACATCTGTGGGATCAGACCTCAAGACCCTTTTCAGAAACGCTCCGTGGTGGATTCTTCTGGGTGGAGTGCTTTTCTTCAACCTTTTCAATGCAGCCCGTTACACAGCAGGTCCTTTCTTCTTTGCAAGTGTCATCGGAGATGGTGCCCAGCTCAAGATATTCTCGCTTGAGTTCCTCTTCTATGCAGGTATCTTCTTCGCTGTAGGTGAGGTAGCAAACATGGCAGGTGTGGCCATGACTCCGTGGATCACCAGGAAGATCGGAAAAAAGAGCACATTCATGTACTCTCTCATCCTTCTCATTGTATTGAGCAGCATTTTCTTCTTCATTCCTCTTACATCAGGCGGATATTGGCTCATGATGCTCATGCAGGTTGTAATATCTGTGATCACAGGTATCGTGTCTCCTCTCGTATGGAGTATGTATGCTGACATCGCCGACTATGCAGAGCTCAAGTTCAACACTGCTTCTACAGGACTCATCTTCTCGTCATCATCGATGGCACAGAAGTTCGGTGGAGCTATCGGAGGTTCTGCAGTTACTGCCATCCTCGCTGCTGTAGGTTACAGCACAGAGGCCGGAGCTGTCCAGACCGAGACAGCCTTGACATGGGTGAGAGCATTGATGAGCTTTGTCCCTGCAGCAGTCGCAGCCGCTTCTCTGTTCTTCATCACCATCTATCCTCTTACAACGAAGAGGATGAAGGAGATTCAGGCGGAGCTTGAGGTCAGACGAGGAGCACAACCATCTGAAAAATAAATTGTACTATGGATATGCGCGCTGTCTCTGACGGTGCGCATATTTTTCAATAGGTCGGAATCATGAGGAAATCATTATCTGTAATTTCACTGTTGGCTTTGGCCATATCGTCATTTGCGCAGGTTCATGTCGCTACACCGAATGTGGAAATGGTGCTTAAGGCGGAAAAAGGCAGCAGGTTGGAGATAATGTATTTTGGCAGCAGGCTTTCCGAAGCGGATGCTGCAAATATTGAGGCTGCCGGTGTGCCGGGACATAATGCATATCCTCCTTATGGGATGTCCTCTCACTCCGAGGCTGCATTGGAAGTCACTCATGCAGATGGAAACATGTCAACGGTTCTTGTTGTTGAAGGTGTTTCTTCTGAAAACGATGTTTTGGCAGAGATCACCCGTATCAGGCTGAAAGACACAGTGTATCCTTTTTATGTTACGGTTTGTTACCGTGCATACAAGGAGGTGGATATGATTGAGACATGGACAGAAATCGAGAATCTTGAAAAGAAGCCGGTGCGGCTGACCCGGTTTGATTCAGGCTATCTTCCTGTCAGGCTTGGAGATGCATGGCTGAGCCATCTGCACGGTACATGGTCTAACGAAGGTATGCTTGTGCAGGAGCCGCTTGCCAGGGGTATGAGAGTGATAAAGAACAAGGATGGTACCCGTAATTCGCATACCGACCATGCCGAGGTGATGATTTCCCTTGACGGAAAGCCGCAGGAAAATCATGGCCGTGTCATCGGTGCCGCTCTCTGCTATAGCGGAAACTATGAGATCAGGATCGATACGAGAGATACAGACTATCATGAATTCTTTGCGGGAATAAATCCTGACAATTCGGCTTTCACTCTTTCTCATAAGGAAGTCTTCAGGACCCCTGAACTGGCTCTTACATATTCGGATGAAGGATTGAGCGGAGTCAGCCGGAACTTTCACAAATGGGGTCGCAAATATAAGCTGGCTCATGGAGATAAACTTCGCAAGATCCTCCTGAACAGCTGGGAAGGTGTGTATTTCGACATCAATGAGCCGGGTATGGACCAGATGATGGCGGATATTGCATCTATGGGTGGCGAACTTTTCGTGATGGATGACGGCTGGTTCGGGGTCAAGTATCCCCGCCTTACCGACAACTGTGCTCTCGGCGACTGGAAGGTCGACAGAAATAAACTGCCGAACGGAATCGGCTGGCTTGTGGAACAGGCCCATAAGCATGGGATAAAGTTCGGCATCTGGATTGAACCGGAAATGACCAACACCACAAGCGAACTTTATGAGAAGCATCCTGAATGGGTGATCAAAGCTCCTGAAAGAGAGGTGGTTACCGGCAGGGGAGGCACTCAGCTGGTTCTTGATCTGGGCAATCCTGAAGTTCAGGATTTTGTCTTCAGCATAGTGGATGACCTTCTGACCGAGAATCCGGAAATCGACTATATCAAGTGGGATGCGAACATGCCTGTGTCCAACCATGGCTCACAGCATCTTTCCATGGACAGGCAGAGCCATCTCTATATAGACTATCATCGTGGATTCGCTTCCGTATGTGACAGGATCCGTGCAAAATATCCTGACATAACGATTCAGGCATGTGCTTCAGGAGGAGGACGAGCCAACTGGGGTGTACTTCCTTGGTTTGACGAATTCTGGGTAAGCGACAACACTGATGCCCTTCAGCGCATATATATGCAGTGGGGAACCTCCTATTTCTTCCCTGCAATTGCCATGGCATCACATATAAGCGCTGTTCCGAACCATATGGTCTTCCGTACCACATCACTCAAATACCGCATAGATGTAGCTATGAGCGGCCGTCTGGGCATGGAGATTCAGCCCGCTAACATGACTGAAGAGGAAAAGGCTTTGTGCCGTAATGCTATTTCCGAATATAAGGAAATACGTCCTGTGGTCCAGATGGGTGAAATCTATCGTCTAGTGTCTCCTTATGACGGGCGCGACATGGCCTCTCTCATGTATGTGTCGGAAGACAAGTCGGAAGCGGTTTTCTACTGGTGGAAGACCGAAACCTTCCATGACGCTCATCTTCCTCGAGTGAGGATGGCTGGTCTGGATCCTTCCAGGATGTACAGGATACGCGAACTCAACAGGATTGACAATGTTGCCCTTCCTTATGAAGGATTGTCTTTCAGCGGACGGTTTCTGATGGAAAACGGACTTGAGATTCCACTCAGGCATAAGGTGGACTATCACAAGCAGGATGACTGGAGCAGCCGCATACTCCATCTGGTTTGTGATGAATGAGATTGATTTTGTGATAATTTAGTAGTTACGAAAATATGAAGCAGAGATTCGGATATTTCGATGACGCTAACCGCGAATATGTCATCACAGATCCAAAGACACCTTGGCCTTGGATCAACTATCTCGGCAACGAGGACTTCTTTTCCCTGATTTCAAATACGGCAGGAGGATATTCCTTCTACAAGGATGCCAAGTTCCGCAGGATCACCCGTTACAGATATAATGGTGTTCCTATGGATAATGGCGGAAGGTATTTCTATATCAACGACAATGGCTCCGTATGGTCTCCGGGCTGGAAGCCTTGCAAGGCTGCACTTGATTCATATGAATGCCGCCATGGAATGAGCTACACCCGCATTACGGGAGCCAAGGATGGCATAGAGGCCAGCGTCCTGTTCTTCGTGCCTCTGGGTGCATGGTGCGAGGTTCAGAAGATGACGCTTCGCAACACCTCGTCGCAGACGAAGAGATTCAAGCTTTATTCGTTTGCGGAATGGTGCCTTTGGAATGCCGCTACCGATATGGAGAATTTCCAGCGTAATTTCTCCACAGGAGAGGTAGAGGTGGACGGATCTGTCATATATCACAAGACTGAATACAAAGAACGCAGGAACCATTATGCATTTTATAGCGTGAATGTTCCTGTGGATGGATTCGACACTGACAGAGAGACATTCATCGGCCTTTACAACGAATTCCGCGACCCGCAGAATGTGCTTGCCGGAACAGCTTCAGACAGTATAGCCCACGGATGGAGCCCTATAGCATCACACTTCATCGAAGTGGAGCTGAAGGCCGGGGAGAGCAGGGATTTCATATTCCTTCTTGGATATGTCGAGAATCCGCAGGAAGAGAAGTTTGCCGAGGCGACTCCGGGCCTTCTCCACAGCGGCAGTTCGCCTATAATCAACAAGTCCGGGGCGAAGGAGATGATATCTGCATTCGATACGGCAGAAAAGGTCGACAGAGCTTTCGCTGAACTTAAGATATATTGGGATAACCTCCTTGGCGTGTTCTCTGTCAAGAGTCCGGAAGAGAAGCTTGACAGGATGGTGAACATCTGGAACCAGTACCAGTGCATGGTTACATTCAACATGTCCCGTTCGGCTTCATTCTTCGAGAGCGGAATCGGCAGAGGCATGGGCTTCCGCGATTCCAATCAGGATCTTGTCGGCTTCGTCCATCAGATTCCGGAGCGTGCCCGTCAGCGCATCATAGACATCGCTTCAACACAGTTCCCTGACGGAGGATGCTACCACCAGTATCAGCCTCTTACAAAGAGAGGAAACAATGATATAGGCGGAGGCTTCAATGATGATCCGATGTGGCTGATATTTGGTACTGTTGCATATCTTAAGGAGACAGGAGACTTCAGCATCCTTGAAGAACAGGTGCCTTTCGACAACGAACCTGGTTCGGAAGTCTCGCTGATGGAGCATCTTCGCATTTCATTCGATCATGTGGTCAATAATCTTGGTCCGCACATGCTGCCTCTCATAGGTCGTGCCGACTGGAATGACTGCCTCAATCTCAACTGCTTCTCATGGGACCCGAACGAGTCTTTCCAGACCACAGAGAACAAGACGGAAGGTTCGAAAGCGGAGTCTCTGATGATAGCAGGCCTTTTCGTAGTGTGCGGTCGTGACTATGTGGAACTCTGCGGACATCTTGGCATGGAAGAGGAAGGCCGCAGGGCGCAGGGACTTATAGACGATATGGTTGAGGCCGTGAAGAAGCACGGCTGGGATGGAGAATGGTATCTGCGTGCCTATGACTATTTCGGAAGGAAGGTCGGCTCAAAGGAAAATGAGGAAGGCCAGATATTCATCGAGTCACAGGGTTGGTGCTCTATGGCCGGAATCGGACTTGAGGAAGGTATGGTACAGAAGGCTCTTGATTCTGTCAAGGAGCGTCTGGACTGCGAACATGGAATCGTCCTTAACAATCCTGCATTCACAAAATATGTTGTGGAATATGGAGAGATTTCTTCATATCCGGCAGGTTACAAGGAGAATGCGGGCATCTTCTGCCACAATAATCCATGGGTGATCATAGGAGAGACCGTCCTCGGAAGAGGAGATTATGCGTGGGACTACTTCCGCAAGATATGTCCTTCATTCACAGAGCAGAACAGTGCCCTGCACAAGGTCGAACCTTATGTATATTCGCAGATGATCGCCGGCAAGGATGCCGCAAGACCTGGCGAGGCAAAGAACAGCTGGCTGACAGGAACAGCGGCATGGAACTGGTACGCCATCACCCAGTATATCCTGGGTATAAGGCCTTCGTATGACGGCCTTGAGATAGATCCTTGCATCTGCTCGCAATGGAAGGAATATACGGTAATCCGTCGCTTCCGTGGAGCTGAATATGAGATAACAGTGAAGAATCCTGACGGAGTCTGCAAAGGCGTCAGGGAAATCATTATGGACGGCCAGCCTGTGGCCGGAAATGTGGTTCCTTGCACTCCTGGATCCCACAAGGTGACCGTGCTGCTTGGTTAATATGACTCTCATCTTTGTCGCTTACTTGAAAAGATTGAAATGACACGAACATCGGCTGCAAAAATTTGGATTAAACTGTCTGCTTTCATTTTCCTTCTTGCAGAATCAGCGTGCTCTCCGTATGTGAGGTATCAGGATGATAATCCTGCACCAAAACCAAAGCCTGTTCCGGCATTTGAGACTGCACACGAGGCTGTGCAGGCCATGGGCGTGGGCTGGAATCTTGGAAATACTCTTGATACATGGTGGACCGGCGATTCTGACGGCAGAGACTGGAAGAAATGGGAGACGGGTTGGGGGCAGCCTGTGACAAAGCCGGAGCTTATGACTATGCTGAAGCAGGCCGGTTTCGGCGCCGTAAGGGTACCTGTGACCTGGAGCGTTCATATGGACAGCGAAGGCAATGTGTATCCGGAGTGGATGGACCGTGTGAATGAGATTGTAGACTATGTCCTGGATGCAGGAATGTACTGCATAATCAATGTCCATCATGATACCGGTGCGGATGACAATGTGTGGCTTGTGGCTTCAGAGGCTGATTATCAGAGAGAAAGGGAAATGTATGAAGGCCTTTGGATCCAGATTGCCGAGAGATTCGGAGACTATGATCAGCGTCTTCTTTTTGAAGCTTACAATGAGATGCTTGATGAAAGCAGGTCGTGGTGCTTCGCCTCCTTGAATCTGGGATATGACCAGGCTGCTGCGGCAGAGGCCTATGATGCTATAAACAGTTATGCCCAGAGTTTTGTGGATGCCGTCCGTTCGACAGGAGGCAACAATGCTGTCCGTAATCTGATTGTCAATACATACGGCGCATGCAACGGGGCAGGAGACTGGAACCCTCATCTGAAGGAGCCTTTGAAGAATATGGATCTGCCTTCGGACAGTACTGAAGACCATCTGATGTTTCAGGTACATGCATATCCGCTTATAGATGACATTCCTTCCATGGAAACAGAGCTGGAGGATATGTTCGATTCTCTTGATAGATATCTTGCTTCGCAGGGAGCTCCTGTCATAATCGGTGAATGGGGAACATTCAGTGAGGATCCCCCGAAGGAGAATCTTCTCTATTTTGCAGATTTTTTCGTGCGCAAGTCCAAGGAACATGGCTTCGGCACCTTTTACTGGATGACACTTACTGACGGTTTTGCCCGTTCCGTTCCGGCATTCAGCGAGCCGGAACTTGCAAGGACGATTGTAAAGGCATGGCATGGAGAAGGCTTCAATGCGGTCTTTCCGTCTATGGATGAAATAGAGTTCAAGTATTGTGTGACTTTCAGTTCGCAGTGGTCAGAGATGAATCTTTATGATGGAAACTTCTCTTTAGACAAGTATGCCGGAGTCCGTTTTACCCTTGATGAGGCACCGGAAAACGGAGATCTGCATGTGAAGGTATATGGCGAAAGCGACGGAAAGGAGCAGTATAGCCCGGTGCAAGACAAAGATGTCACGGTCATGTTTGATCCTTTAATACTTGGCTCGGAATGCAGCCAGGTGACCCTTCAGTATCTGAAAGCCCCGTCATATACGGCGACGGTAAGCGATGTCGCCATGATATGTCCTGACGGGAGTGTCAGGAAGGTTATTCCTTCTGTATTCTGGGGATGCTATATGGAGCCTATATCTCTGTGATGTCAACCACGCCGTTTCTTGTCATTGAAATACGGAAATGGTGGTATTCCGTATCCTTGTCATGCTGCAGCTGGAAAACGATATTGACGAAATATAGTTTCTGTACCTTATATGTGATGATATCCCCGTTTTCATTTATGGAGTCTATCGGGACCTCCGGATTATCCATCTTATGGGTGAATCTGTTGAGGTGCAGACGCATTATTTCGTTTATTCCGCGCATCGGGTAGTCGTCATTAGCGGATAGTGCCATATAGTCTATAGTGACATGTTTTCTATAGAGAAGCACCTTTTCCTCAAATATACGTGATTCATCAGCTACGGAAGATGCTTTCTCGCGCATGCCCACAACCTCTTTCGGCGTCTGGCTTTTTGATATGAAGTCAAAGCCTTCCTTTATTTCTCCCACTCGGTTCTTTCCGATAGTGACAGTGGCTTTCTTGTCATAATACTTGTTTCCGAGCTTATGGGCGAAATAATAGCGCAGGAGGTCCTTGATGCGGTCTTTCAGCATGTAGCTGATGACCAGGACGATGAAGAGAGGCCAGGTGATGTTGCCATATCTTATCTGGTAGAACCAGGCTACGGCAGTTGCAAAAATCATTGCGACCCCGGCAGCTATGCTGTAGTATATCTGCTGCACAGCAATTCCGTCTTTCTTCTTGTCGAGACGGATATACAGTTCGCTTTCGATGAATTTCTTAAGCATTCCCCTGTGATATGCAAGCTGACGGTTGTGCAATGTGTCGTCTGTCATCACTCCATATCCTCTGGACTCCTTATAATCGTGCTCGCTTATTATGAGCTCCATCAGCTTTCCCTTGATTTTTGAGTGTGCTGCGGAGTTTATGGATGTGTCGGCTGCCCTCATGATTCTGATAGACCTGAACTCCACCAGATAACTCATGAATTCATCGCATAGATGGAAAAGGCTGCGTGTCTTCTCCGTCACCGTAGGCACATCGATGATTCTGTACATGTCGCGGAATTTCTGGAGGACAATTCTCGAGCTGTGCACAAAGTCGTCCACCAGATATTCGGCGGATTCGAGCGACCGGACAGAAGCCAGGTGAGAGGCCTGGTCACGCAGTGCGCTCTTGAATATGGCCGCAAACATCTTCAGGTGGTATTCGTATGCATCCAGATCGTGCCGGGACGGATTGCCTGCAACCCTCTCCAGAGCGTTCTTGAGGGAAACGAGAGGCAGGGAACTGTCCTGCGAGATATCGCGCAGAAGATAGACAGGGGTGATCAGTCTTACATTGGACTTGATGTCTCTGTAGAACTGTTTCTTTCCGTAGTTTTCAGAATTGATATCCAGGCTGTTGGGTACAAAGATCCATGCGTTGACCGAGAAGTCATCGCTTGTCTTGTCTTCCTTGCAGTTGAATCCGAATTTGAATTCAACCGAGAAATTGTCGTGTTTCTTTGCCTGAATGGATATCATGTTTCTTTAGAATAATCCAGGAGTGTAACCGAGCCAGTGAAGGACAGTCTCGCCCCATACAAGTATCATAACCCATGCAAGTATCATCATTGTGATACCGAACTTGAATGTGTCGCTCCAGCTATAATGGTTGGTGGTATAGAGGAGAGCTGCCGGCTTGCTGTTGAACGGCAGGACATAAACATGTTCAATCAAAAGTGATACCGGGAATGAGAGGCTCAATGGAGGAAAACCGAACTGCTGCTCGACGCCGATGGCGATAGGAAGGAATACCAATGTCCTCATGTTCTTCGACTGGAAGATGAGTCCGCTGAAGAGCATAAGTCCTGTAAGCAGCAGATAAAGCACTATGAACGGGGTGTTTGCCGTGATGCCGAGAGCATCCATGCCGGCGCCCACCATGACTGCAGGAAGGTCAGTCGCATTAAGGCCTGATCCGATGACATATGCACCTGCAGAGAAAAGCATCAGATGCCATGGAATATCCACATCGTTCCATTTGACCACGCCGATGCCAGGTGTGAGGGCAATGATGGCTCCAATGAGGACGACAACTTCCGCTGAAACCCCATGCAAGCTTTCTGTTACCCACATGATGAGGACTCCAAGGAAGATAGCGATCGACTTATATTCCTCAGCTCTCACCTTGCCCATGGATTCAAGCTCCTCGCGAAGACGTTCCATTCCTCCCGGAATCTGTGGCTTCCTTTCCTCCGGTTTCATAGGGAAAATGACCTTGACACCGATGAACCATCCTAAAAGAAGGAGGATCATTGCGAGCGGAAAGGCTGCCATAAGCCAATCCGAATAGATCAGAGAGATGGAGCTGTATGCACCTGTGAGAAGCGATACCGCAAGGAGGTTTGCTCCTGAACCTGTCATAAAGGCACTCGCACCGATATTTATCTGGAAAAGATTCTGGAGTACGAGGTTGCGGCCGAAATTATTTCTTTGTCCCTGGCTTGCTCCGAAGATGGCAGCCACGACCATGAAGATCGGCAGGAGTATTGTCGCCTTGACAGTTGTCGCGGAAATGAAAAGAGATAATACCACGTTGATTATCAGGAAGCTGAAGAATATTCCAGCTGCACTTTTACCGAATTTCAGAACGAACCAGAGTGCGAATCTCTTTGCTACTCTGGTCTTGACCAGCATGCTTGCAAGAACGAATGACAGGATGTTCAGCCACATCACCGGATGTCCCAGCTGTGCAAAGGCGTCCTTCTGTGTCGTCACCCCGCAGATGATGACGGCAAGTATGACCATAAGCGAGGTCAGGTAGCTTTGTACGGCTTCTGTGATCCATAGCACGATTGAGGCGCAGAAAATGGCAAGCATGGCGTAGCATGCCCTTATGAAGGATGCTTCACCTATTACTGCAAGCCTCGCCTGGGCCTTACTTGAAAGTCCCGAGAAATCGAGATTGTCAAACAAAGGGATATCTATCACCCAGTATATAAGGATGAATATCAAGGCTGCAACAGGACCTCCAAGGCGGGCCATCCACTTCTCGAATCCGGATTTTTCCATCTTCGGAAGTTTCTCCACCTTATAATTGTTCATGTCTAACGGGTCAAAAGCCTGCTCCTGTTCAAGTTCTGTGTTCTTGTCGGTCATAGTTCTGTCGGGTTTTAAAGATCCCCGGTCAAGCCGGGGATGACTCCATTTGATTGCCGGTCAAGCCGTTTGGTCATTGCCGGCTTGACCGGCAATCTCTATTTATTTTGCCCAGTTCTTATATGGGTTCTTCATGAGCATAGAGTTGTAGTACTTCACATCTCCGGTAACCTCCTCACCGAGCCATTCAGGCTTAACGAATGCCTCGTCTTCAGAAGAAAGCTCAACCTCAGCCACAACAAGGCCTTCGTTGTCACCGTAGAATTCGTCTACCTCATAAGTGTGGTCGCCAGCCTCAACAAGGTAGCGTGTCTTGTCGATTACTCCTGGCTCGCAGATCTGAAGAAGATCCTGAACTTCTGCTATAGGGATCTCCTTCTCCCACTCGAAACGGCTTGCACCGCTTGCCGAACCTATACCCTTGATGGTAATGAATCCTTTTTCACCCTTCACGCGTACTCGTACTGTGCGCTCCGGAACTGAACTGAGGTATCCCTGTGTGATTCGGGTTGCCTTCTTTGCAAACGGCTTGAAGTCGCCTGCAACCAAAAATTTTCTTTCGATTTCCTGTGCCATGATATTATTCGTTTGCAAGTGGTTTGTCAGACATACCGATCACGCGCTTGATAGCCTGGAGATAGTTGATGTTCTCGACACCCTCAAGACCGCAGTCCGCGATTGTCTTCTTGATATCCTCGATTTCGGTTGACTCCGAGTTGATGGTCACGACCTTTGCACCGTTGATAAGGACGTTGCCGACCTCGCAGATAGTGTTGTTTACCATATAGCCGAAACGCTGCTTGTGTACGCGTACAGCTGCAAGGTCAGGGTTAGCCTTTACCATTGCGATGAACTCATCGTAAGTGTACTCGTCCTTGTCAAGAGCAGGCATCTCTACCATGAATGCAGGGAATACCTCATTCTCAAGTACAGTGCGTGAGATAGGGAACTCACCCTTCATGAGAGGATTCCACTGCTCGAGACCGTCTACTGTCTGGACATATGTCTTGATGTCCATCTTTCCGTTGCGGATCTTTGTGTTGTTGATGTCGTTCTTGTTTGAGATGATGTAGATCTCGTCGCTTTCGCGCTCCCAAACCTTTTCAGGTACAGGTACTGAAAGACGAGCCATTCTCTTGTGTGCCTCGCAGAAGCACTGTCCGAAAGAGCGGAACTCGAAGCGTGGCTTCGAGATTTCACCGATTTTTAATTCTGCCATGATAGTATTTATTATAGATTATTCGTTTTCGATTACACCTGTCTTTTCACCGTTTGCGGCTCCTGGAGTCGGAGCGGCATAAGCCCACTCGCCTGTTCCGTTCGGAACGCGTGAGAATGATGCTTCCTTATTCTCGGCAAGAGGTTCCTCACCGAACGGATCCGCGTCTGTACCACGTACAAACTTGTCAACTACTTTTCCGGATGCATCAACGAGCTCGAACTTCACACCCTTCTTTGCAGAAAGACCTGCGTTGAATCCAAGTTCAGGATCAGTAATGTCAGCACCGAGTACGAGATATGCTCCGGCTGCCAGCTTCTTTCCTTCCGGTGCAGTCCAGCAGATATTGTATTTGCCTGCAACGTCTGTTGCGTCAGCAGCATACTTTCTGATTGTCCAACCCTTAAGAGAAGCCTCTGCTTCACCTGCGTTGAAGAGCTCGATGAACTTGTTGCCCTCATATGCCTTGTTTCCGCAAAGCTCGTTGAATACGACCTTGGCTGTCTTCTGTACAGGAACATCACCGTTTCCTACGAGAGCTGGATCGACAGTAGCACCTTCACCGTTGTTCGCTGCACCTGGAGTCGCATTAGGTGTGATCATGAATGCTCCTGTTCCGTCAGGAACGCGGCTCCATGATCCCTTATTGTTGTCAAGTCCCTGATCGCCCCATGCGCTGCCTTTCTCGCCACGCTGGAATGTATCAAGCTTTGTTCCGTCTGGAGCGTAAAGCTCAACGATTACGCTCTTCTTTGCAGAGAATCCTGAAGAGAATCCGTCAGGAGTGGTTCCCTTTGCTCCGATGATGGCAAAGTAGCCGTTTGCAGGAATCTTCTGTCCCTTCGCACCAGTCCATGCAAGCTCCTCGTCTTTGTTGATGGTAACTCCAGCGAGATCGATCTCCTGGCTGCCGGTGTTATAAAGCTCCCAGAACTTTTCATTATCCTCACCTGCTCCGGAAAGCTCGTTGAGAACGAGTTTTGAGTAGTCATATACGATTTCCGGTTCTGGTTCCGGTACGAGTGCGTTAGGATTCTGTTCGTCCTTTACACAAGATACAGCAGCCATTGATGCGAGTGCTGCAAGCGCTAAAAATATCTTTTTCATGATTTTCCGTTTATTATTAATATGGATTCTTCGACTATGTCTGAACCTTGATTAGAATGCAACCTGGAAACGAAGTGCAAGCATCTGGTAATCAACTCCTCCCTTTCCTGTAGGAGCTACTACCTTGTTTGGATCCTTGGTAGGCTTGCCGTTGAGGTCATATCCTACATAGCTCTTGCCCTTGGCGTTTGCATAGCGGTCATTGTTGTTGTACTGCCAGTTGAGGACAATCTTCACATTCTTGCTTGGATAGTAGTTGAGACCAATGGTGTAAGCCTCGCCGCTACCGCCGAAGATGTTGGTGTCAGCTACCTTGCGTGAGAAGAGCTTACCTGTGTTGAAGTCAGCGAATTCATAGCGGAAAGCCACTTCGAGGTTGCCCCACTTGTGCTCTGAAGTAGTTCTGGTATATTTTGCACCGTCCTCATCATAGTTCTGTGTACCACCGAAGAGAAGCCAGCTTGCCTGTGCATACCATCCCTCTGCCCACTGTGTAGGAAGCGGATTGACCTTCTGGTCGAGATACATGCCTCGTGCGATATATGCTGCCTCATAGCGGAGCTGCTTCCAGTGACCTGCAAGCTCGAGAGTCCATGCAAGCTCGTGGTCAAGTCCCTTTACATCGTCTGTGTCAAGATACTTCTTGCGGTTGATGCTGGTTGAGTTGCGTGAGCTGTAGCGGCCGATATAATATCCGTCTGTGCTGGTAAGCTTTGGCTCGCGGTATGAAACGGCACCACCAATGTGGAGTGATGAAGTTGTAGACTTGTGAAGCGGACGGAAAACGAGTTTACCTGTATATGAAAGTCCTTCGTTATATCCGTAGTCCTTGTTTCCGTCTTCCATATATGTCAGCTCCTCTGAACTGCTGAGCTCTGGTCCGAACACACCTGCAGAAGCCCAGAACCAATCCTTCGAGTATCTTGCATTGATACCGAGGTGACGTGATGGAGCAAGGTAAGTGACCATGGCGCGCTCCATGAACATGAGGTAACGTGATGTTGTGTTTCTCTGGATAGAGAAGTTCTCCTTGAAGTTACCGGCCTTGATTTCGAGACCCTCTACTCCGGTGAATGCTACATATGCGTCCTTGAGTTCCGGAGTACCGCTTGTCCAGTCGGTGTCAAGCTCACCATACCAGTTCTTGTCGAGCTGTGCCTTTACGGCGAAACGGGTACGGCGGAGATTCATTCCGTTACCGATGTGGCTTGTGTTCCATTTGCCGTCGATTTCCTTTGCGCAGAAATCAGGTGCACCGAAGTATACGGCAGCATCTGCCTGCACTCGCACGTCAAACCACATCTTGTAGTTTGCGTTCTTGTTCTGGAATACGAGGATACCATCCTGCATCTTTGCTTCTACAGGAACTGATTCCACTTTCTGACCATACTGGTTTACATCAGCCTCTTCAGCTTTCTGAGCGACTGCTGTGATTGACGCAGAAAGCGCCAAAAGCGAAATTAATAATACCTTTTTCATTGCTTTAAGGTTTGAATGTTAATAAGTTAGTTATATGGATTTTATATAATTCACGAGATTGTCTCCCTTTGACAGACCGAGCTTCTGCCTGAGTCTGTAGCGGCTTATCTCGACGCTTTTGGGAGTTATATTCATCAGGGTAGCTATATATTTGGATGAGAAGCCAAGCCTAAGAAGTGTTGCGAGCCGTTTTTCCTGCTGGGTAAGGTTAGGGAAATTCTCGGAGAGCTTTGAGTTGAAATCCTCGTGGAGGGATTCTGCCTGGGCGTAGAAATACTGTGAGTCTACGTCTCGGTCGTATGAAAGGCGCTGCGTTATTGCCGAACCCAGTTCGGCTATAAGCTTCTCCTTGTCCTTCGGGTCGTCGGTTTTGGCAAGCAGCTTTACCTTGTCATTGAGAGATTCCAGAAACTCTTTCTGTTCCACTATGCTGAGAGCCACATTCATCACTTCCTGTTTCTTCTGCTCGATGGAATTATGAAGAGCCTGGTTCTCTGAAAGAACCACCTTCAGTTCCATGTCATTCAGGGCCCTGCTGTTTTCATATATCTGCTGCTGCTGCGAGTACACCAGCCTTTCGGTTGCATCTCTCAATGCCTTCTGGCGGCGGACATAACCGGAGAACAGCAGGACAGCCAATATGAGCATTGCTGCTGACATCACGGTGAAGTCAACCATCTCCTCTTCATTGTGTCCGGACAGATATATGATTATATATGCCGTCAGGAATGATAATACAGGAGCAGCCGGCAGAGCGATTATTTCCTTTATGTATTCTTCTGTTTCCACAATACGGTTCTTCTGCACAACTTCTGTTCCGGCAATGGCGGCGAATATAAGCGATCCTGCAGAAATAGGAGCCGGAGAAAGATGCAGAAGTGCGGTTGTCGACTCAAATGAAAAGAACAATAGAGTCAGGGATGTTGAAAATCCTACTGTCAGGACCGACCATATTGAAAAATCGCTGAACCTTCCTGCACTTTCATCGCTTTCTGTCCTCATGAATGAAGACAGGCCTGTGATAATGACAGCCATCAGAGGTATCATTACATATGATGCCCATTCTGGAGCTTCTGTCATTTCTGCTATCGACGTCAGGAATCCTCCCCAGTTAAGTCCTGCAGAAAGGGATGTTATTATGATCCCGGCGATGACCGCGTAACGAAGATAATATGACAATGTTATCAGATGCACATGGCACTTGTCCAGCGTGTGCCGGCATGCGAGGCGGATCAGTGCGGAAAGTACGAAGGCCATGACCGGAGCGGCGAGGAAAGATACAGGCATTAGATTCTCTGACCTTTGTCCGGAGATGATTACAAAAGCTTCCAGAGCGCCCCAGAAAGCATATATGACCGATCCTGTCACCGAAAAGAACTTCAGGGTCAGCAACGTGATCAAAGTCGCGATGATGCAGATCAGCAGATGCTTGCAGTCTACGGTGATATGCCCGAAACATCCGGACATACCTGCCTCTATGTCACCATGTATGCTGAATGCTGCGGCTCCGAGGAGAGAAAGTGCCACGATGGTCTTGAACCAGACCCTTTTCAATACGCATGTAGGGACATATATTCCGAACAATGTCGGATACTCGTTGGTGAAAAACCACAGAGCAGCGACACACAGGAACAATATGAGACATGTAGCAGTCATTTACATAGTCCTTCTAATGGCCATTACGGCAAGTTGGTCTGCAACATTCTCTGCAGCCTTGGACAGATCCTCGATGTGAAGTGCGAAATATCTCAGGTGGAATTTTTCACTGAGCTTCAGGTTCGTCATATTGTGGAAGACCGTACGCTTGATCGTCTGGGAATATCTGACGGCTTCCTTTTCATAATAATATGTCCTGCTTATCTTGTCCTGAATGCTTTCAGGGGTCTTGAAATAAGCTTTGCATGCTGGGACTACCGCTTCCACGGCCAAGGTGGAGAATTCGGTCAGCTTCATGAATTCAGGATTCAGTTCGGAAGGTATGAAAGGAGTCTCTATCTCAAACTGGAAGAGACTGTCATAAAGAATTGCAGTGATGTTCCTTGTCTTCTCCAGAAGACGCATTATGTCTCCTCTTGAACGGACCAGAGCTGTCTGGGTGTAAAGAGCATTCTCTATTTCTCTACGCAGAACCTCTGTCTCACTTTCAAGGTCAGACATCTTCTTCAGATTTCCATTGAAATCGTTGTTGTTTGAATAGAGGTAATTCCTGACGCCGTCCTTGAATACAAGAACCGACTGATCCATCAGATCGAAATATCTGTCGATATCATCAATGAGCTTGTCAGCTTTCTTTTTTCCGAACATGTTCCCCGTTTTTCGGTTAATAACTATACAAAGTTATCATATTTTGTCAATAAATTATTTGTAGAGGAGTGCGAGGGGGATAGGGGAATGGGGGTACTTGATGATTTAATTCGCTATAATCCATTGATATGCAGGATTATAGCGGATTAAATCGTTGATGGAAACAGAACCCCTGTGAGAGGTTTTGTAGAGGTTTTTATATCCTTTATGAGAGGTGTTTCGGGGTGTTTCAAGGCTTTTTTATTCCTTCTGGCAGCGGACAGGCAAGCCGTATGCGCGCAATGTGTGATTGTCTGCTGTGACATATCCGTCCGAGGTAAGGCTGATATGATGTGCCCTGTTTGTCCAGGCCTGGTTCGTGCATGACCAGCAGCATCCGGTATATCCTACGCTCAGCAGTGGACGGCCATCAAAGAAAATTCCGTCGGCAAACGGATACCAGATAGACTCACTGTCTCCCATATCTCCGGAAAAATCAATTCCCGGCAGGATGGCTTCAAATGGGAAATAGCGGACAGAGGTTGAATTCAATGCTTTTGCCCATATTCCGTCTTTACCTCCGTCCGGAACACGCCATCCTGGAGGACATGGATCGTAAATGGTCTTTTCTGACTGCCACAGGTCAAGCTCCATCTTGTCGTGATTCCAGTCTCCGGCTGTAGGGGTGCAGATGAATGTTGTAGGATTCTGTATGGCATACTCTACGCCGGTATTGCTGTTGCGTTCCACAGGAGAAGGCCATGAAATGGTGGATTTTGCGACAACACCTTCATGTTTGTTAACATTTGAAGAGCCGAGGAACGGATCTTTTCTTCCCCATTGGTATAACAGGCCGTGTGCTCCTGCATCTCCCGGTGTCGCAGATGTCGCTCCGAGATTACGGTCCATCATTGTTCCTGCATCGTGATAGTAGACCTGCTCCTGTGGAGTGTCAGTCATCCATATATGCCATGACCAAAGAACCTTTCCTTCTCCGCTTCTGGCTGCAATCACTGCATTGCCCTCCTTGATTCTTTCCAAGGTCTTGAAAGCGATATATCCGTCCTTATGACAGAATTCTTTTATGAGTTCCCTTCGCTCGGGAGCGAGATCCGATCCGAAAGATTCCCACAGGATCTCGCAATAGTCCAGATCCTCAAGCTTCTCGTCAGAATTTCCCTTGACGGCCTTGAATCTATAGGTTCCCGGTTCTGATACAATGTAGCAGTTAGCGGTTCCTGATGCAGAAAGGTCGGTGGCTGAAGACATGTCGATAGCTGACTCTTCCGAGTATGAGTTGATTATGAGGAAATCCTTTATGTCGCTTGTCAAATAGTCATTTTCTGTTCCGAAGAAGGTGCAGTAATAATATCTGGCACCTATTGACAGGTCTGTGACTTTTACATGGATTCCGCCTTCAGGACTGATTTCAGACACTTTCGCCTTGTTGCACTGTCCGTTTGCGATGTCGTCGGGAACGGATGAATACATCACTCCGATTTCAATACTTTGCAGATCCTCTTCAGAAAATCCGCTGATTTCCCCGTCAAACTCCACTACAGGGTCAGAGTCAGCTACAATGGTTTCATCAGTCACATTCAGTTCGATTTCTGCACTGGCAGTCGTGAATTCCTTTGTCTGGCTTCTGTCTGTCTTTTCCCAGACATCCGTCACGATGCAATAATGATACACCGTTCCGGGCCGCAGTCCTTTGAGCATAAAGACGAAATTCCCTGTCATGCTGTCGGGAGGCAAAGATGCCTTTTGGGCTTCCTCTATGCTAAAGTTTTCATTGTCAGAATAATATATGGCTATCTCACTGTGCGGGACATCGTATATGGATATCTCGGCAGTTCCGGAGAACGTAGCGGTAGTCGCTGTGACCTTGCCCAAAGAGACTGTGACAGGGCCGACATGGGATATGTTGTAATCCGGCTCCTTGCAGCAGCCTGACAGAAGCAGGACGATACAGGAAATTATATATATAAACTGATGACCTTTCATTTTATATTCCTAATTCTTCGATTATCCAGCTCATTCCGGCATAGCGGTCAATGGTCCAGAGGATGAATCTGATGTCTACGCAGACGCATTTGTTGTAGCCTGGAGTGCAGTATACATCGCTTGCGAGAGACTCCTTGTTGCCGTCGAATGCAAGACCGATGAGCTCGCCTTTTGAGTTAAGGACAGGGCTTCCGGAGTTGCCGCCGGTGATGTCGTTGTCTGTGAGGAAGTTCACATACATCTGCGAACCGTTCTCTCCGAATCCCCATCTTCCCCAGTCTCCCTTTCTGTAAAGGAGGTACTGCCTGTCATTCAATGTGAAGTCGAAGTCTCCCGGCTGGTATTTTTCAAGAATGCCTGCAGGTGTGGTCTTCCAGTCGCAGATCACACCGTCGTAAGGCTCATATCCGCCGACTGTGCCGTATGTGATTCGCATTGTGGAATTCGCGTCAGGATACTGCACTATGCCCTTGTCCATTCGCATCTGATAGAGGGCGTGAGTGAATTCCTTGTTGAGTGTAGAACGGCTGACTTTTCCTTCTGCCGCAAGAGTGGCTTCGTTGAATCTTGTGACCTTCACTTCCTGAAGGAATCGGAAAAGAGGGTCTGTGAGATATTCTGTCAAGGTGTGTTCCTCGGAGATGAAACGCTCAAGTCTCTGCATGTCGGTGAAGAAGCTGTTCTCCCAGATGCTGTCTGCAAGGCCCAGGTAGTCAGTTCCGTTTACGGAAGTATACCTGTCGTAAAGTTCCTTCTGGTATTCTCCGATGTATGCATGGTCTATATTGCTGTAATATTCCTCGACTGCAAACCTGAACAGATCCTTTTCCACCCTCATGTCAATGCCTTCGTATTCCTTGAGGATGGCTGACATGTGCTTTCCATACTTGTTGCCGCAGAATCTGAATGTGTTGCAGAACTCTGTCTCTGCCGGATCCGGACCGTTCTGGAGCTCAATCGACTTCTTCGGAGTCATTCCCTGGCTGGTCATCACTGCAGTGCGGAATGCATTTATCTTTGTGCATGCACGTGAGATTCGTGTTCCGCGCACGATGGTCTCGCGATAATAGTTCACATTTCTTTCCGGTTCTGCCACAGACAGATATTTGGTCTTGAGGTCATTCAGGAGGCTGCCCCAACGCTCCTTTCTTTCAGGAGAAGCCTCTATCCACTCCTGAAGTTCCTTTTCTCCTTCCTCCTTCTTTCCGATGACACCGAACCTGTCGATACACTCCACTTCTCCGCTGTAAAGCTCCTGGATATTGCTCAATGTGAAGAAATAGTCCGAATACTTAAGACGGATTTCAGGGTCTGCATCCATCCATTTCTTGATTATCTCCATCTGCTTTCCCCTGATGCTGTTGCATACAGGCTGCCTTACGGTCTGATAGAAGTTCACCTCGTATGAATTGCTGTAGCGGTTTGTACTGCCAGGGTAGCCTATGACCATAGTGTAGTCTCCGGCCTTGTATCCGCCAAGTGAAATCTTCAGTTTAGCCTTCGGCTTCATAGGGACATTCTCCTTCGAATATTCTGCAGGGGAACCGTCCGGAGCAGTGTACACGCGGTACATGGCGAAGTCACATTTGTGCTGTGGCCATTCCCAGTTGTCTATGTAGCCTCCGAATGCAGCGGAAGACACCGGGGGAGCGGCTACGAGACGAACATCTGAATATACCTCATAAAGGGCCATATAATATTTTGAACCGTCCCACATCGATGCCAGCCACGCCTCAAGTCCGGTTTCCTTCTTGTATCTGGTTTCGAGAATATAGCTGAGCTTTCTCATTCCCATAGGTCTTGCCTGCACATCGTGCTCCTTCTTCAGGACCTCTACCTCTTCTGTTATGTCGAGGACTCTTTTCAGGAAGAACACTCTCTTTCCCTTGATATTGACTTCCTCGTCGGAACGCATCGCCCAGAAACCTTCCTCAAGATAGTTATGCTCCGCTGTACTCAAGGCATGTACATCCCCGTATGCGCAGTGATGGTTGGTTATGAGCAGACCCTTGTCGGAAATCATGCTTCCGGTGCATCCGAATTCCATTGACACCACTGCATCGGCTACATCAGCTCCTTCCGCATCGGCATTATATATTTCATTTGCAGAAAGCTGCAGGCCTCTTTCCTGCATTTTCTTCTCCAGAGCGGCATCGATGGCATGAATCATCCACATTCCTTCGTCCGCCATAGCGCTATAGCTGCCGATCAGGGCAGCTATAGCAACAGACATTATCTTTCTGATATTCTTCATCATAATTACATGTTATATTCATATGAGACTCCCGGTGTCTTGAAGCTGAGTTTTGCACCCTCTTCGCGCACATCGTCGGCCTTGTATGTAATGGTCCATGTCTCCATGGTCATGAGCTCCCAGAGCTTCTCCTCTGTCATAGGATCGGCATATCTTACCTGAATTGACGGCTGGAGGTCCTTGTTGAGGTCAAGATATACTCCGATAACGCCATCATGTCTTGAGAGGTGGTTGCTCAGGAACGGCATGTTGCGCAGGATGATAGGCTTCTCGTAGTTCTTGTCCACGATCTCATATACATACTGCTGCTTGCCTTCAGCTGCCTCTATGCGGCTCTTCCACTGTACTCTGAACGGAGAGAACATGTTGCGGATGAACTGTTCGGTGCTGATGCGTCCGGTCTCGCCTTCAAAGTCCTCGAACTTGTAGTTGAGCTCGATGTCCTTTGTTCCGCCGCCGTGAACAGGCATGGAGAGTACTTCCTTCTCGACGATTTCCTCGAACCAGTCTTCATCAAGATCCTCCGACGGATCTGCATATACACGTACGATCAGAGGGCATGCGAATTCTGTCTCAAGTCCGTAGATCTTCTTTCCTGTGAGGCGCATCTGCATTCCGAGATAATTGATGTCCATCTTGTCGAACATACCTTCAGTCCTGATGGTCAGGATCTTGAGACTGTCAGTCGCAGCTGGGTCAGGAGTCTGTACCCTGAATTTCGACGGTACATAGATGGCTTCCTGGATCTTGTCAGGATCAGTCTTTGCCGGATCGTAAAGGATGTCGGCTGCATGTCTCTTGACAAATACCCTCACTCCGTGGATTCCAGGGATCTTCTGCAGCTTTGCCTTGAATGCCATTGAGCTTCCGTAGCATTTTACAGACCGTAGTCCCTCCACTGTGACTGTTTCCAAGGTCTCCTGATCCACGAGCTTCTGTACGGTTCCGTCTTCTGCAGTTGTCTCGATTCCCCATTTCATGTCGATGGTCGGAAGCTCGAATCTGCCTCCTGCCCAGATTCCGAATGCCACAAGTCCCACTGTTAGCAATGCCGGGATCACTTTCCATATCCTGCTCTTGGAATGTCTTCTGACTCCGATATTGAGGGCTCCGGTAGAGCATGCGGCTATACATTCTCCGCAGAGTGTGCAGTCCACATGAGAAAGCTTTCCGTCGTGAACGGATTTCACATCGATGTGGTATGGACACTTCTTCACGCAGAGGCCGCAGTTGTTGCAGGCATTGTCGTCCTTCGTGATGTGGAGAAGCTGGAGTTTCGGCTTTGAATGGAAGATCTCGAGAAGATATCCCACGATACAGAATGCGCCGAGCAGAACTGCCCACGGGATGTCCGCGCCAATCACGTCAGCAACAAAATATGCACCGAAGAGCACTCCGATCCACATCCAGAACTTGAGCGAATTGGATATTGCTCCGAGCGGACAGAGATAGCGGCACCAGAACATGTCGATGAGGAAGCTTCCCAATACGACAACGCTGATGGATACGATTGACATCCAGAGCGTTATCTCTCCCTTGAAGCCGGTTGCGACTGCATAGTAAGGATCAAGGTTCTTGCAGAAGAGCTCGCTTGCGTTCACCGTCATGTAGAATATCCAGAACACGAGGGCGTATTTCACAATGCGGAGCACCTTGTCGGCAACAGAGCCGTTGCGTACCTTGATGTCCTTGATATGCATTGCATTGCGAGCCTTTGATATAAGGTCCTGCACTGTGCCAAGCGGGCAGATATATGCGCAGAACAGCTTGCTGAAAAGCACCACTGCAGCTACGAGTGCTATACCCATCATCACCTGAAGGGATGACATGCTGCATGGAAGGCTGTTGTTTGCCAGATATGTGGCGAGTGCCTGAAGACCTCCCATAGGACAGTATGTCTCCGGATCCGCTGCGGTCTCTGAAGGAATCAGTCCTGTGATGGTAACGATCAGGGCGCCAAGGACTCCCCACTGAAGGAGGTACTTTGGCCAGTTTCTCAATATTGTCGATCTTTTAGCCATAAAAATATGTTTTTAATCTTCGAAGTTACATAATCTTCACAGCATTACCAAAATAAGTTGGCCTCCGAGGGGCAGAAGGTGAGTTGAGCGTTGACCTGCGGGAGCGGGTTGTATTCCGCGAGACGATCTTCCGCCCCTCGGAGGGTCCGTCAGGGGTTGGAATCTTCGTGCCGTCAGTGCGATAGAAATAATTCGCCAGATCTTCGCCGTTCATGCTGACTTTTTCGACAAGGACGAGGTCGTTCCATTCCAATGACATTCCCGTACGGCCGTCAAAGGTCATGTTGCCGTCATAATCCAGAAATCGCTGCTCCTGGCAATAAGCAGAAACATAAACTTCTGATAATGGTTTTCTGCACCTTGAAGAAAAATCGAACGATTCTTTGTCAAGGTGTGCCGTTTTTTGATCAAATTGATTGATTTTCTAGGGACCTTGACGGAAAATCGGGCAATCCTTTGCCAAGGTGTGTGGCCACAGTCTGATTTTCTGCCGGAGACATGTGAAGGAAGAGTAAACAGGAAATAATATCCGGATGGTCAGAGGAAACGTCGAGCTTTGACCCGCGGGAACGGGGGGAGTATTCCGCGAGACGTCCTTCTGACCATCCGGATATGTCAAAAGACGAAGAGCCGCTTTTATGGAATCATGCGGCTACAGGTCATTATTTGTTCTTCACACAACGAACAGAAGCGCCGGCGAGGAAGTTGCCGTAAGCTACGGAAAGCTTTTCGTTTGAGGCATTATAGAGAGGCATCAGGTAGTAGTACTGGACATTCTTGATGCTTCCGTCGTCGTTTGTCGTAGTCTGGTACATTGATGAACCGATGACATATGACATCACTCCGTAGATGCCGTTGTAGTTGGTCACGGTATATGAGCCGTTGGCTGCAGTATTGTTCTTGCTGCGGCTGCTTGCGAACTGCCACTCCCAGCCGGCTTCCTTGAGTGCATTAAGGCTTGCTCCCTTGATTGTGGCATCGTAATATGCTGCACCTGTGTTTGTAAGGGCGCTGTTAGAGCACTGACCTACGAGTCCTGTCATTTCAGATACGGTAGGGATATGCCAGCCTGCAGGGCAGATACCCTGTGTGCCTTCGAACGAGCCTGCGTTTTCAGCTGTGATTTCAGCGCCGAATGCTGTAGCGGCGTCATAGAGAAGTCCAAGGCTCTCGGCAAGAGCAGGGTCGGCTGTCTTCGCCGCGTTAGCAGCCGGATACCAGATGCCTGCATCCTCTGCAGGATTGGTTGAAACAGCCTTTCCGCGTGGTATGTAACGGAGATTCTCGGCCATCCATGTGTTGCCGTCGGCGAGTGTCACAGTCTTGTACTCTACTCCGTCATATACGAAATATCCCTCATATTCAGTGAATTCCACAGGTGTCTCCTCTGTAGTGCCTTCGCCTTCAAATTCGATTTCTCCCTCATCTGTCCAGTTTTCGATCTCTCCTGATGCGCTCACGATCATGTTGTCCTGGAGAAGGCGTACATTGATTGTGTACTGTCCTCCTGACTTGAGTGTCATTTCAGCGAGAGGCTGGGTGATCTTCTTGCCGTTCGAGAGATTCACGACGAGCTGGAGTTTTGCTGTCGCAGGGATAATGATGGCCTTCCACACCTTTCCGGCTGTAGCCTCATATGCCTTCACAGCAGTAGTCTCCTCTGCAGGAGTCAGGGTCAGTCCCGCAATGTCAAGGTCAGCAGCGGCAGGACCTCCGGCGATCTCAACGCCAGTCACGGACGCTCCGGAAAGATTGTCCACATTCACTACGATTTTTGTCATAAGGTGCTTGAACACCATGGTAATTGCGTTCGGAGTAGGGAGGATGCCCTGCTTTGCGGCAGCCATGAGGTCAGCCTTTGCAATACCTTCGGTCTGGTCGGTTACTGCTGAATACACTGCAGGAACACCTTCTGCCGAATATGGATAATATGCATATACATCAGCTTCCGAATATGCGTCAGCATACCACATTAGCTCTCCGGAAAATACTCCGCCGCCGAATGTGAAACATTCATTGGAAGCATATGCCTCTGTTCCGTTTACCTTTGTCATGGTCAATCCGATCATGTCTCCATCCTCGAAGTTTACTTCGGTAGCACGGGTGATCACCGGTTCCACCACAACCTTTGCAGGTGCCTTTTCAGGCTCTGCTGTCTGCTGGCATGCTGCGAATGCAAGCACTGCGAGCGCGTAGAAATAACGTTTCATGATAGTATAAATTTTGGTTTTAAATTTTCATACAGATCCCCGATCAGGTCGGGGATGACTTTCCTTCGGTCGGGGATGACTTTCCTCGTTCGGGGATTGGCATTCTGCCGTCAGAAGTCATATCCTATCCTGAAGGCTGCTCCGAAACGGCCGGCTTCCGTAAGGTGTTTCAGGCCGAAGCCCTGCATCCATGTGCCTTCCGCCTTGATGTAAATTCCTTTATTGAAGCTGTATCTGAAGCCAAGTCCGGTCTCAAGTCTTGGTGCTGTCAGATACTCCATATGCTTTTCATACCAGTCCTGAAGCCTGTAAGGCGATGTCTGGACTCCCGGCATTTCGTCTGTCAGCCAGTTCTCCTCATTCACCCTGCCGCCGGCGACTCCTGCCTTTACGGCAAGGTCAAACGGACCGACATATGTCTTCACGCGCACATCCGCGCCATATTTCATAAGTGACTGAGCAGATACGTACGGGTACATCTGTGAGGCTGTTTCCATATGACCCTCGACCAGAGCTGAAGCCAGCACCTCCACCTTTTCTGAAACGTATTCATATTCAGGTCTGAGTTTCCAGCCGCTCTCGGTCTGTATCCTGTTCTGTCCGTGGCCTACAACCGTAGTGACTCCGCCGAAAGTGACCTTCTCCAGTACGGTCTCGTCCAATGCACCTGAATTCCAACCGAAGTCCAGACGTGCGAAATGTCCCTCGTGCTTATATCCGAGACGCACGTTGGCTGAATTGCCAGGGAAAAGGAACCAGATGAATTCCTTCTCACCGATGGTTCCTGACGAATGCAGATATTCCACTTCTGCAAACAATCCCTTATATTGAGCCTGAACTGCTGCACCATTGCTGAAATCCTTAACAGGGAATCCCTTCACTCCATCCTCATCAAGGTGCAGTCCGCTGCCGGTCCAGATGTTATGGACTCCATACATGAGACCCTTGTCAAGGAATGCATAGTAAGAAGTCTCGGAGATACCGACCTGCTTGGCGTCGACGGTCTCGCTTGTCTTGCGGAATATATAGTTCGCTCCAATCGCGAAGTCTCCGTCATGGTACATGAAGCCCGGCGACACGGTCATGTCAAGGCGCCAGTTCGAGTGCCTGAGGTCCTTCCTTTTGGCAATGTTAGAAGACTCGAAGTCCATCATGGCGCCGATGCGCCATCTGCTTGCGAGGTCATAAGATATGCCTCCGTCAAAGGCGTAAGTCTGCAATGTCTTTCGTCCCGGAGTGAACTCCAACACGTCCACTGGGTAGAAGCCCGGCTTTATGAACATAGAACCGCACATGTCGTATCCTTCCGTCTGGGTGAATGCGAATGATCCCTTCAGCGACATCTTCTCCAGGTGCTGTATGCTTGCGGTAGAAGCTCCTGCGCTCCAGCCGCGAGGCGCCTGCCAAGTGTCTCTGAATCCGCCGTCCTCGTATGTTCCCGACAGCTCCGCGTATGAGCGCGAAACGCTGTCCTGGCGTATGCCGGTGACATTGTCGGAGGTGTTCCAGAAGTTGTTGCGCAACATCCGGTCGTATGTCTGGGCCGAAACCACCATGCCGCAAAAGAGCAGGCCCAGAACTGATATGAGCCTTATCCTATTCATGCAGTGACTGTTTTTCGGTTTCATAAAAATCGTTCAGCGAGTTGTTTGTGTCCGCCAGTATCTCGTAACCCGCCTGAGCCGTAGCCTCTTCGTCCACACGTCTCATGAGGGTATGTCCGAGGAATGTGTCCGAAAGGGACACATAACCGGCATCTGCCGAGGCTGCCAGACGCTTCTGGTTGCTTGCTGACCTGCCGTCGAATACTTCCATGGCATCTAGCACCCACTCGTAAGGCACCTTCACGACATTGTCCACGGCGTTGCCCGGAACCGGTGTCACATTCTCTGGAATGAGCACATAGTCCTGGATAGTTATGCCTTCTGCGCGGAATATCACAACGGCAGGTGACGACAGTGACATGGTGTAGGCATTCGCCTTTCCTGTCTTGATGACCACGTCAAGATATCTGTCCTGTGATATCAGATTA
>JAFYLU010000062.1 GCA_017550025.1 Bacteroidales bacterium
CGTCAGGCCAGACTTTTGCCGCCGGCTTCCTTCAGATTCCACCTCACGATGGACACCCTTGCCATTGGCTATATGCTTCCCGTCATTAGGGCGCATTAGGGACTTTCACCCGTTAGAACATGCCCATGCTGGGCGTACACAGAAAAACCCTCGTAGAATGCGTTCTACGAGGGTTTTGTGTACCCGGAGCCGAAGCTCTGTAATTGTAGTATTTTGAGGTCCAAATTGGACTAATTGCTTGAAAATGAGGGATTTTGAACTGATTGATACACGATACTTGTAACTGATTGAATATCTGATATTTATGAATCATTTGCAAAAAATACCCTCAGTTGTAGTGTGATGCGGTGACCAAAAGTGACCAACGCTGAATCCTTGCGTGAGTATGAGGTGTTTTATGTGATATTCATCAATTCAATACCCCAGTGAGTGTTATCCGTTCAGAGAAATCTTTATCTTTGTATCATCAAGCGCTTAAGGGACTTGAAATTACATATTGTGAAAGTGCTTTTCGCAAGTCCTTTGTTGAAAATGTGGAAGTTTTCTTACTGGAAGGATGGCACGGAACAACACTCACTTTCGTATAGATACCTGTGGCGGGTCGCGTTCTGTGTACCATATACCCCATATCTATCCTAGTGTGGGGTTTTGTGTCGTTTATTTCCAGTTAGGTCTTTCCACAACCTTCAACAAGATAAACGAAAATCGGCTCCACACTTTCTTTGTATATATTCCTCATCATCTTGGAGCCTGGGTAATTTAAAATTATTGTATAATGAAAGTATTTTTGTATGAATCTCCAGATGTACGTGTAATGGAGATATTGGCAGAGGGCATTTTGTGCTCATCCCCTTCGTTGGAAGACCTTGGCCAGGAAAAAGACGAAATAGATTGGTAAATATTACGATATGAAAAAGATATTCATTTGGTTGGTAGCATCACTACTGTTTACAATGGTAGGTTGTGTGGAAGCGCTTCACGAGCCAGGTGTGACTGAAACATCTTCTGAACAACTTCCAAACCTGACCGCAGGTTTTGCGGAAGAGAGGACAAAGACATACGTGGAAAGTGATAAATATCTTCGTTGGCATGAGGATGATCGCTTGACCGCATTTTATGGCAATACGTTAAATCGCCAGTATAAGTTTAATGGCGCTACGGGCGATAATAGCGGCTCGTTCTCTTATGTATCAAGCGGCAACCTGGAGACTGGCAATGCCCTTGATCGCATCTACGCAGTCTATCCATACGATGAGACTGCAACAATAGCAGATAATGGCCAGATCTCTTTGACCCTGCCCGCTGTCCAGACCTATGCCGAGAACTCGTTTGGTCGTGGCGCAAATACCATGCTTGCCGTAACCGAGAATGTGGAGGATACTTTTCTTGCTTTCAAGAATGCATGTGGATATCTTAAGCTAAAGCTCTACAACGCAGATGGTGCAACAATCAAGAGCATCGTGGTCAAGGGCAATGGCGAAGAGAAGATTGCAGGTGCGGCTACTGCAACTATTGCCTTTGGAGAAGTTCCTCAATTGACAATGGCTGACGATGCAGCTACAACAATTACGCTTGATTGTGGCAATGGTGTAGCACTTAGCACAACGAAGGAGGCTGCAACCGAGTTTTGGGCAGTTATTCCCGAGACAACATTTGAGGGAGGTATAACCATCACTGTGACAGACACCGAGGGTGGCATTTTCGAGAAATCAACTACCAAAGAGGTTGTTATCGAGCGTAATGCTGTTCAGCCGATGGCGGCATTGGGCGTTGAGTTTGTCGCACCTGTTGCTAAGCCCGCAAACAATGAGATTTGGTATACCAATGGTAGTACTACAGAGGCTACAACGCCATATAATACTGATGTATTCGGAGCGAATATCGTTTCAAATACATATGATGCAGAGAAGGAGTGTTGGGTAATTGAGTTTGATGGTGAGGTAACTGAAATTGGCAATAATGCATTCTCTAGTTGCCGCACTTTGACAAGTGTGATTCTACCTGATAGCGTTACTTCGATTGGAGATCACGCATTCGTTAGCTGCACCTCATTGCTATGTATGACAATTCCAGATAACGTTATTACGATTAAAGGTTATGCTTTCTATGATTGCAAAAACTTGACAAGTGTAACAATCGGCAATAGCGTTACTTCGATTCAAAGTAATGCATTCTATGCTTGTACATCGCTGACTACTTTCTATGGAAAATTTGCATCTTCGGACAATCGATGTTTAATAGTTGATGGAGTATTACATTCGTTTGCGCCAGGCAGATTAACAGAGTATGCAATTCCGGATAGCGTTATTGAGATAGGGAGTACCGCCTTCAGATCTTGCGCCTTGACAAGTGTCGTAATTCCTGATAGTGTTACAAAGATAGGGGTTAGCGCATTCTCTGAATCCTACAATTTGAAAAATGTAACGATTGGCAATAGCGTTACTTCGATTGGTTATTCTGCTTTCTATTGGTGCAGTAGCCTAACAAGTGTAACAATTCCAGATAGCGTTACTTCGATTGAAGAGCGTGCATTCTATTGCAGTGGCCTAACAAGTGTGACAATCGGCAAGAGTGTTTCTTCTATTGGAAATTATGCATTCTATTCTTGCCGCAGTTTGAAAAGTGTATATTGTAGGCCTACAATACCGCCAACAGGGTGCTGGGAAGCGTTTGATAACAACGCTTCCGGTCGTAAGATATATGTGCCAGAAGACTCTGTAGAGGCGTATAAGTCCAAAAAAAATTGGAGCAACTATGCTTCAGATATTGTTGGTTACAACTTTTAGTATCCCCTCACATTAACACAATAGTGGCGTATGTAGAGAATCTTGTAGTTCGCTACATACGCTCCATTTTTTATGTCTAATGCATCTTCAGAGTAGTGTAAGGTAAGCATCCGGTGAAATGCATATTGTGGTGGGCAGCACAGAGATCGCTACTTTTGCATTAAAAAGGAAAGCTTATGATGACACGTGAATAAGTCGTCTCAAATGAGGATGTTCTCATCCCTGTTCGGTTCATGATGCTGTCTTTACTTAAGGATACCTTTTTGCAATGTGGTGACCAAATGAGACCAACTTTGAGGTCTTGAAAACAAAAAACCCTCGTAGAACGCACTCTACGAGGGTTTTGTCGTACCCGGAGCCGGGATCGAACCGGCACGGATTGCTCCACTGGTGTTTGAGACCAGCGCGTCTACCGATTCCGCCATCCGGGCAGGTGCGCTGTTTCGGTTGCCTGTGGGCGCGTGGCTTTGCATTTGAGGAGCGAAGCGTGCGCTTTTGCCAGGTCTGAAAGAGAGCGCTGTAAATAGACCTTCTGGTTATGAATGGCAAAGGTATCGGATTTTTCGGAAATTGCAAAATAAATATGAGCGCTGTAGTGTCAAAAATGCTATATTTGTAGAATGTATATTAAAAAGAGCTTCTAATTGGGTTTGACTATGGATGAGATATTGATAAGGTCGGGTGAAAAGGTGGTCAGCCGTGTTTTCGTCGATGCCGGTATCGAGGCATTGGAGTCTTGCATTGATGCTTTTCCTCATGTATATGCTGTGATGGATGCGAATGTGGCCATGAATTGCCCTGTGGCTATGCAGGTGGCCCAGATCATGAACCGTCGCAATGTGCCGGGCAAGCTCGTGGAGGCTTCCGAGCAGACGAAGACCATGGATACGGTGATGGAGATATGCACGTGGCTGCTGGATAATGGAGCTGACAGGGATGCCCTTGTGCTGGCTATCGGCGGTGGTATCACGTCTGACATGGTCGGATTTGCATCTTCGATCTATAAGAGGGGAGTGCGTTTTGCCTATGTGCCTACTACGCTGCTGGCACAGGTGGATGCCGCAGTGGGAGGAAAGACAGGGGTCAACCTTGACAAGTATAAGAATATTCTGGGAGTGATCCGTCAGCCGGAGTTCACTTACATCTGCCCGCAGGTTCTCGAGAGTCTGCCTCACAGGGATTTCATTTCCGGAGCTGCGGAGATGCTCAAGACTTTCATAATCAGGGATCAGGGATATTATCAGAGGGCCGTAGCCGTGCTTTCCGAGATGAAGAAGGGTTATGCGGGCCTTCCGGAGGAGAGTGCAGACGAGTATTGGAGCGACTGTATCGCTGCGTATTCGCAGGAACTGACTGATCTTATAGCTGCCGCTGTGCGTGTGAAGGCTGGAGTTGTGACCCGCGACCAGCATGAGAGGGGAGAGCGTAGGAAACTTAATCTCGGCCATACCTTTGCTCATGCGATCGAGACCATAGCCCAGCGCTCTGATTATGTTCATTCCGTGGATGGTGTGCAGGCCTGTATCGCGCATGGTGAGGCCGTAGCCATGGGCCTTGTGCTTGCCGCAAGGCTTTCTGACCGTGTCTTCCACGGTGATATGGACACTCCTACCGCACTGGAGGCGAAGGTAAGCGCGGACCTGTCTGATTGCGGACTTTGCCCGGATTGTCCGTTCCCTGTAGATGAAATGGCCGAAATAATGTCAAAGGACAAGAAGGCCGAGGGCGGACGTGTCCATTTTGTCCTCATCCGTGAGATAGGGGATGTCGTTTTATATGATCTGACGGTGGAGGAGGTCTGCCGTCTGCTTGCATGATTTGAAATATGATTTGTACTACTATACTGAACAGAAATCTGGAGCAGATTCATCAGGCTCTGGAAGAGTGTGAGATGGCGGAGATCCGCCTGGATTCGTGTGAACTGACAGCAAAGGAGATTGATGATCTTTTCACTTCCGACCTGCCTCTGGTGGCTACCTGCCGCATTGCGGAGGTGGCGGCGTCGGAACCTTCGCTTCAGGATCCGGCAATGACACCGCAGAGTCGCGAGATCAAGGCAATGCAGATCGCGGAAAAGCGTCTGTTGAGGGCTATTGAGGCGGGTGCCCGTTATGTGGATGTGGAACTGGAGACTCCGAAGCAGATGTCGAAGAGGGTGCGTCAGGCGGCCCACGAGAACGGCACTGTCTTCATCCGGTCATATCATGATTTCGAAGGTACGGATTCACTGGAGGCCCTGAAGGCTATAGTGGAGAAATGCGTGTACCATGGTGCTGATATGGTGAAGATTGTCACATATGCTCATTCGGAGGCTGATGTGGAGAAGGTGATGGCCCTGTACGGATGGTGCCGAGAAGAGAAGGCTTCCGGAAATGAAAGGATCGGTGCGTTGTCTGACGGAGGTCTTGTTGCTTTCTGCATGGGAGAGGAAGGCCGCAGGTCCAGACTTGACTGCCTGGTTCATGGCGCTCCATACACATATGCCGCTCTGTCGGAAGAGGAGGCTGCAGCTCCGGGACAATGGGCTGTCGCTGACATGCACAAGGCCGTGTATGGTGGCTACCGTTTCATTGGCGGGGAAGGTGAACTCTCTCCGGTAGGAGTGCCGGTGTCGAAGAGTTTTGCCCAGCGTGCCATCATTGCCGCTGCTCTTGCCGACGGAACTTCTCATCTTAAAGGTTATACTCCATGCGGAGACAATGAAGCGGCTGTCCGTGTGGCTGAAGCTCTCGGTGCGGAGATAACAAGAGAAGGCAATGTGCTTACTGTCAAGGGAATATCCGCAAGTATGGGCTGTCTGGATAAACTTTCGGAACTTCATGTGGGCGAGTCGGGACTGCTGACGAGGATGATGATTCCTCTTGTGGCCCAGCTTTGTCCGGGAGAGGTTACCCTCACAGGAGAGAAGACATTGCTCGACCGTCCGCTCACTGGTGCTGACAAGATATTGGAGGCTTTCGATGTGGAATGGTCTCTATGCAATCAGGAGTCTGACGGAGACATCAGAATACCTCTCGCTGTGAGAGGACCGCTCAAGACCGGTCGTGTCGAGATCTCCGGAAAGCATGGCTCGCAGCTTATTTCAGGCCTGCTGATGGCCCTTCCGTTTGCCGACAGGAACAGTTCTGTGATAGTGCATGAGCCCAAGAGCATACCTTATATGTTCATAACCCTCGAGGTGCTGAAGAAGTTCGGCATCAAGACCGGAAATGATATGCTTGGTGGCCGCGATTTCATCGAGTCGGACGGCGACTGGTCGCTATGTACGGAGATTGTCTTCAAGATCAAGGGAGGGCAGAAGTTCAAGGCTGCCGACATTGATCTCGAAGGAGACTGGAGCGCAGCGGCGAATTTCATTGTTGCGGGAGCCTTGTTCGGAAAGGTTGAGGTCCAGGGACTTGACACATCTTCTCTTCAGGCTGACCTTTCTGTCATGGACATCCTCATGGATGCCGGCGCAAGTCTTTCGCAGCTTGATGGAGACAGGGGTGACATCACTGTGCAGCGTGCTCCCCTGAAGGCTTTCACTACAGATGCATCAAATTGTCCGGACCTTTTCCCGATCATTTCCGTCCTTGCCTCATTCTGTCAGGGAACAAGCAGGATCGGCGGTGTCGGCAGGCTCGCCAATAAGGAAAGTGACAGAGCCAAGGCCATTGTGGAAATGCTGACCCAGATGGGTGTGACTGTCTCTGTCGAGGGGGATGAGATGGTGATCGAAGGACATTCTCTTGCACAGAGACTCCTTACCGGAACTCTTCTCAAGGGAGGTTCATACACCTCTCATCATGACCACCGCATGGTGATGGCGTTGAAGGTAGCCGCCTTCGGAGCTGACGGTCCGGTCGTCATCGACGACGAGGAATGCGTGGCGAAGTCGTTCCCGCAGTTTCATGAAGCATATTCACATCTTGAAAAATAAAGCAGTCATCATATGAATACATTCGGCAGAAAGTTCAGGGTATCGGTTTTCGGTGAGTCTCATGGAGAGCTCATCGGGGTGGTCATTGACGGAGTTCCGGCAGGACTGGAACTTTCGGAAGAGGATTTCGAAAAGGATATCCTCCGTCGAAAGAGCGGAGCGAAGGGAACCACACCGAGGATAGAGGCGGACAGGCCTGCGATTGTCAGCGGCGTATATGAGGGTCATACCACAGGCGCTCCTCTGACAGTGACCTTCACCAACGGCAATACCCATTCCTCCGACTACAGCCTTTTTGCGGCTATGCCAAGGCCGGGACATGCCGACCTTACTGCCGCATTCAGATGGGATGACTGCCAGGATCCTCGCGGTGGCGGACATTTTTCCGGCAGGCTTACCCTCCCAGTTGTCGCAGCGGGAGTCGTTGCGAAGAAGATTCTTGCTGATGCCACAATGCTTGACCAGACCCCGTGCAGGACTGTGGATGCCCGCATCATAGAGCTTGGGGGAATCCCTGCTGACGAGGCATCGCGTGGCTGTGACCATATGCCGGAGGCGTGGAGAAAGGCTATCGATGATGCAGTGACCGAAGGAGACAGCCTTGGTGCTGTTGTAGAATGTGTCGTTCCGGATGTGGATCCCGGCTATGGAGAGCCTTTCTGGGACAGCGTGGAGTCCTGCATCGCTCATGCGGTCTTCGCCATTCCGGGAGTCAGAGGCATAGAGTTCGGAGATGGTTTCAGGGCTTCGGGCATGAAGGGCTCGGAACATAATGACCCTATCGGAGAAGACGGAAGGCCTCTGAAGAATGGCGCCGGCGGAATCAACGGCGGAATCACCAACGGTGCACCTGTAGTCTTCCGTGTGGCATTCAAGCCTACTTCGAGCATAAGGAAGGCCCAGAAGACATTCAATTTCAGCACTGGCGAGATGGATGTACTTGAGGTTCCGGGCCGTCATGATGCATGTTTTGCCCTCCGTGCCCCTGTGGTTGTGGAGGCTGTGACTGCAATCGTCCTTGCCGACATGGTGCTTCTCAAATAAGGATCCTACGGGCGTTGATACAGTCTCAATCCGAATTCCGGAACAATGGTCATGAGGTGGTCGAATATGTCGGACTGTTTCCTTTCATATGACGCCCATGCCTTGTCATTTGTGAAGAAATATACGTAGACAGGCAGGCCGTAGGCCGTTGCCTCCTTTTGCGTCACTATCAGGTCAAGGGCCTGGTTCACATTTTCGTTTCCCCGCAGATAAAGCTCGATATACCTTCTGTACAGCTGGATGTTTGTCACTTCCGTGCACGCGTCCTGCGGCATTGAACTGATGTAGCTGTTCATCAGCGGAATATTCTTCATGATGTCCTCCAGCATATCTTTAGAGCATACCTCCAGTGATGTCATGTCTATATAGATGTTCTTGTCGGCTCTTCTTCCTCCGCTTTCCTGCATTCCCCTCCAGTTCTTGAACGGACTCGTTACCAGGGTATAAGGCGGTATCATAGACAGGGTGTTGTCCCAGTTCCTCACCTTCACGGTGTTGAGGGTGATTTCCTCCACATTTCCGTTGGCGCTTCCGTCCGGCATCTGGATCCAGTCTCCGAGCCTCACCATGTCGTTCTGCGAGAGCTGTATGCCCGCAACAAAGCCGAGGATGCTGTCCTTGAAAACGAGCATCAGGACGGCTGCAGAAGCTCCGAGTCCCGTGAGAAGCACGGCAGGAGACTTGTCGATGAGCACGGCTACGATGATGATGCCACCTATGAAATAAAGAGCCACCTGAAGTCCCTGTATCAGTCCCTGCAGCGGTCTGCTGCGGTTCCTGCCTGTTGTGGAATAGAAATCCAGGAATGCCATAAGCATGGCATTGCCTATCATTATCATCACAATCAGCAGATATACTATGTCCAGACGGTGCAAGGTCCGGATTTCCCGCGTATCTGCATCAAATGCCAGATATGGTATGAAATAAAGGATGAGGCCCGGTATCAGCATGAGCGCATGGTGGCCGATCTTCCTCTTGACGAGATATGGATGCCATTTGGATCTGATGAGCTTTACATTATGCCTGCTCATCCACCTGAATATGCTCTGAAGGATCCAGTTGATTCCGAGTCCTATGAGTATCATGGCTGTAATAACGATGAATGTATACAGGGACTCTGCCGCATGAGGGTCTATGTGCAGCCTCTCCGCGAAAATGTCTTCAATCAGTTTCATGCTCTGTATCATATGAGTCTTTTCTGACGGACTATTTCAACATCCATGCAACAGTCATGAAAACAAACAGAAGCGGCCTGCAATTATGCAGACCGCCGTCACAATTTATGTCACATGTGTGTTATCTTGCCTTGAAAACTGAAGGCTTTCCCTGTCTTGCTCCGGCCATTTCAGCCTTGAGGAGCTTCTTGGAAAGTGTCGGCTTGATACCTGCGCTGAATGCAGACGCCTGCTTTGTCATTGTGATAGGGAAGTAAAGCGGGCTGTTCCATGCAACGAGACTCTGTCCGTCTTCACTGTATGCAGCATATCCCATTCCCTTATATGTTACCGAAACTGACTCGTCAGAAGCCGAAAGACCTGTTATGGTACCTGTAACTCCGTTGTCGGTAGTCTCTGCAATACCCATTGCTGTGCCGTCGAATGCGCAGAGCTGGTTCGAGTAGCTTTGACCCTGGTATACGACATCACCTACGCCGTAGAATCCGAAATAGTAGCTCTTGTCGTCGTTTTCGAAGTCGAGCAGGTCGAATGTATATTCCTGGAATCCAAGCTTTCCTTCTACATATACTGCAGGGATGACATATTCGCCGACATATTCGTTGATGTTGTAGTCGATGTCTCCGTTGGTCTCCCAGCCCGAGATGACATAGAGATAGTTGTTGTCGTAGTGCTCGATGTTGATGGTGTAGCTTCTTTTCTGACCCTCATATTCTGCAGAAGTGACCTTCCATGTTCCGAGCCACTGTGTGTAGTCGGCCTTTGCAGTTTCCTCGGCGATAGTGAACTCTGCTGCGGAATAAGTGTTGGTTGATGTACCGTCAGTCTTCATTCCGATAGCGATGCCGTAGTAGTCGCCGCTCTCCATCCTGCTGTTAGAAAGCACCAGGCTCTCGTTGAATGTGAACTCTGTTACCTTATAGTACTTCAGGTAGTTAGGGATGGTGTAAGTGATCTCATACTTGATATAGTCCTCGAGGGTCATTTCGTTTGCCTCAAGCACAGTCTTCTTTACTGTTGTGAAGTAGAATCTGTCCTTTCCTGCCATCTGGATGCTGAAGTTCTCGGCCACCTGTCCGGTAGATTCGTCTGTAGTTCTTCCCTGATACTGGATGGTCCATGTGTTAACCTCTGTCACCTTGCTGGCATCCTGGCCTGTCTTGAACTCTATGCTTGCAGGATTGCCATAAAATGTTCCGTCTTCTGTAAGGCCGAACACGATATAAACATAGTCAGTCTCCGGTTCGAGCTCGCCTGCATTGATGGTTACGCCTGACTGTTTTCTCAAGCCTGTGATCTTTCCGCCTGCCGAGAGTTCCGAGATCTTTTCACTGATAAGAGTCGCCACGTTTGTGTTTACATCAGATGATGCAAAGCCATACCATGTGTCTGTGTCGGTTCCGTTGTGAGAAACGCTGATTCGTGCAGATTCTCCGGTAACGCTGATCACCTTGAGGGTGAATGCGAGACTCTGGTTGAGTTCCGGACCGTCCGGTGTGACCTGTGGGCAGCCGAGAAGAACTGCGAGAGCTGCGAGTGCAGCTGTAATTCTGATGATGATTTTCATTTTATATTAAGTTTGTTATAATCGGATGTCGTTGAACAATCCCTCAAAAATATGCAGATTATTCTGTAAATGCAAGAATTTTAAATAAATAGGCCTTTACTTGGTTTCATATCCTCCTCCGAGGGCCTGATAAAGATTGATTATACCCTGTATTTCGTCGAATCGGTCTGATACTTCGGAGAGCTCGGCGTTGAGAAGATTCTTCTGTGCGGTGAGCACTTCGAGATAGTTGGCGTTACCGTGCTTCATCAGCAGCTGGGTGTTCCAGACCGATGCCTGAAGGTTGAGGATCTGCTTCTTGTCGAGCTCGACTCTCTTCTGTGCGGTCTGCCACATGACAAGGGCGTTGTTAACCTCCACTCCTGCGTCGAGTATGCTCTGGCGGAACTGCCATGCGGCGGCTTCCATCTGCGCCTTTGCCGCCTTCAGCCTTGCCTTGTTTGTCCCTTTGGCGAAAATCGGCTGTGCGAGTGACGCTATAAGGTTGGTGATCAGACTTCCCGGGTTGAGCGATATGCTGCCGTTTCCTGTGGTCCAGCCAAGTGCTCCGCTCAAGGTGAGGTCAGGATAGAATGCGGCCTTTGCTGCGTTTGTAGCATAGAAGGCCTGTGCGAGGGCCATTTCAGCCTGACGCACATCCGGCCTTCTGTTGAGGAGGTCGACTGGAACTCCGGCCGAGAGACTTTCCGGGAATGACTGCTCTGAAAGGGTTCCGCGTTCCACCGGCATAGGTACGAGGCTCAAGAGGGCGCAGAACGAGTTCTCCACTGCAAGTATCTCTCTCTGAAGTGTCAGCACCGAGGCCTCCACATCAAGCTTGTTCGCCTTTGCCTGAAGCACAGCGGCTTCATTTGTTTTTCCGGCTCTCTTGAGGGCCTCAAGTGTGCGGATGTTTTCTTCCCATGTCGCCAGTGTCCTCTGGCTGATGGAAAGCTGTTCGTCAAGCATCAGCAGGGTGTAGTAGCTGTTGGCAATGGTGGCGATGAGCTTTGTCTGCACTGCCTGCCTGTAGGCCTTGCTCTGTTCCAGAGCGGCCTCCGCCTTTCTCTTGTTGTTGCGCAGGGCACCGAAAATGTCGGCCTGCCAGCTTGCATCCGCCTTTGCCGTAAAGCTGCCAGGCAGACCTCCCTGGGCCGAAAAGGAAGCACCCGGAAGCAATGACCATCTCGCGGCGAGCAGTGATGCCTCGGCTTCTTCTATCCTTAACCTTGCTACATTGAGGTCCGTGTTGAAGTCAAGTCCTGCCTTGATCCATTCCTGAAGCAGGGAATCCTTGAACATCATGTCCCATGAGAGCGTTGCGGAAGAAATGCTGTCCTGCGGGGTCTCCATTCTTCTGTAGAGGCTGTCCACGAAGGCCATATCCTCTCTTTCATACTGTCTGTAAAGACTGCAGCTGCTGAATGAAACTGCAGCTGCAAGGAAGATAAGTATCTTGTATAATGTTCTCATTTCTATTCCTTTATCCTTTTAGGCATCACTTTCTCCTCAATATGCTGGAAGATGATGAACAATGCCGGCACAATGATTATCAGGGCTATGGTACCTATGAGCATGCCTCCTACGGTGCCCACTCCGATCGAGATGTTTCCGTTCGCTCCAACTCCGGATGCAAACATGAGAGGAAGCATACCGAAGATCATGGTAAGCGATGTCATGAGGATCGGACGGAGTCTGGCCTTTGCCGCAGACATTGCAGCCTGGCTTATCGACATGCCTTCCGCTCTTTTCTGCGATGCATACTCCGTGAGGAGGATGGCAGTCTTTGCGAGGAGTCCGATCAGCATCAGGAGTCCGATCTGAAGATAGATGTTGTTCTCAAGCCCGAACATCCTTGCGAAAAGGAAGCTTCCCGCAAGTCCGAAAGGTATGGACAGGATGATGACTATCGGAATGAATATGCTTTCGTATAATGCACAGAGTATAAGATAGATGAACAATACGCATATAGCGAAGATCACAGCCACGGAGCTGCCTGAACCGGCCTCTTCCCTTGACATTCCTCCGAACTCGAAGCCATATCCTGCAGGAAGGACCTTGTCTGCGACTTCGCGCACGGCCTGGATCGCCTGGCCGGAACTGTAGCCGTTTGCAGCATTTCCGTTGATGGATATGGCAGTGAAGAGGTTGAACCTCGATATCGACTGCGGGCCGTAGATACGGGTGAGTTTCAGATACTGGTTGATAGGAGACATCTCTCCCTTCGAGTTCCTGACGAACATGTTCTGGAGGGACTCTGTGTCAAGACGATATTCCGGAGCTGCCTGAAGCATGACCCTGTAGAGCTTCGAGAATCTGTTCATGTTGGATGCATAGCTTCCTCCCACATATCCGGAAAGCACGCTCAATACATCTCCCGGAGAGATTCCGTTTCTCTTGCACTGAACTGCGTCCACCTCCACGAGATACATAGGGTATGAAGTGTCGAAAGAGGTCTTGGCCCTGCTCACTTCAGGACGCTTGTTCAGCTCTATGATGAAGTCATTGGTCACCTTCTGCAGGTCCTCAAGCTTTCCGCCCTTCTGGTCCTGTACATATACTTCGAATCCGTTGCTGGCTCCATATCCCGGAATCATGCCTCGTGTATAGATCATGATGTCTGCGGATGTGATGTCTGCCGTACGTGCATACATCTCGTCGATAACGGAGTCGATGTCGTCACCCTCTCCGGTACGTTCTTTCCAGTCACGGAGACGGATCACGAAGTTACCTGTAGATGATCCCTGTCCGAACATCATTCCCCATCCTGTTGTCCTTGAATATGCCTCGATCTGCGGGATGGTCTTGATTCTTCTGTCGATTTCTGTCATCACCTTGTCGGTCTCCGCGATGTTTGTGCCCGGAGGAGTCCTGATGTCCATGTTGATAGAACCCATATCCTCCTTCGGAACGAGACCTGTCTTGGTTGTGCTCATGAGGTACACGAGTCCTCCGCATGCCGCTGCAAGCAGGATGGCTGTGAGCCATCTGTTCTTGAACATGAACAGTACCATATGCTTGTATTTCGCCACTATCCTTCCGAATCCGGCGTCTAATGCCTTATGGAAGCGGCTTGAGAAGCTGGCTTTCTGGCCCGGCTGCACTTCTTCGTGAGGAGTCATGATCAGGGCGCAGAGGGCAGGGGAGAGCGTAAGGGAGTTGATGAGCGAAATACCCACGGCTACGGCCATGGTAAGACCGAACTGCTTGTAGAATGTACCGGTTGTTCCGCCCATGAAGCTGACCGGGATGAACACGGCCATGAATACGAATGTTGTCGCCATGAGAGCCATGGAAATACCTCCCATTGCCTCCACGGCAGCCTTGTATCCTGATTTGCATCCCTGGTCAAACCTGGCCTGCACGGCTTCCACGACCACGATGGAGTCGTCGACGACCGTTCCGATCACAAGCACCAGCGCAAATAGCGTGATCATGTTGAGGCTGAATCCAGCCACCATGAGGAAGGCGAATGTTCCCACAAGGGAAACTATGATCGATATGGTAGGGATGATTGTAGAACGAAGGCTCTGAAGGAATACGAAGACCACGAGTATAACGAGGAGTATGGCCTCGAAAAGGGTCTTGATCACATTCTTGATAGAAGCATCAAGGAAGTCCTTCGTACTCATCAGGTCTATGATTTCCAGACCTTTAGGGAGTTCTGCGCGGATCTCTTCCACCACCTTGTCGACTGCCACGATGATCTCGTTTGCATTCGATCCTGATGTCTGCGATATGCTGATCGTCGTGCCCGGATGGCCGTTCACCATTCCCACATAGTCGTAGCTTCTCTCTCCGAGTTCTATAGAGGCTATGTCCTTCAGACGCAGCACGGTACCGTCGCTTTCTGCGCGGATCACCATGTTCTCATAATCGGTCACATCCTCATATCTTCCCCTGTATTTCAGTACATATCGGAATGTGTTGTCGGATTCCGCACCGAGGGTTCCGGTAGGAGCCTCGAGGTTCTGTTCCGCAAGTACTGTTGAGATGTCCGAAGGCATGAGGCCGTATTTTCCCATCTTGCCGGGATCGAGCCATATTCGGAGAGAATAGTCACCACCTCGTACATCCACCTCGCCGACTCCGGCTACTCGCGAGAGTCTTGGCTCGATGTTGATCTTAAGGTAGTTGACTATGAATTTCCTGTCAAATGAATTATCGGGACTGTACACCGCGAGGGTCTTGATACGGCTTGTCTGTCTCTTCTTGACCGTCACTCCGCTTCGTGTCACCTCTGCAGGGAGAAGGCTCTGGGCTGACGCGATCCTGTTCTGCACATTGACCATGGCCATGTCGCCGTCTGTACCCTGACGGAAATATATCTGGATGCTGGCCGAACCGGAGTTCGTGGCTGAAGACACCATGTACATCATGTCCTCCACACCGTTTATGGCTTCTTCAAGAGGAACGAGCACACTTTTCTGCACTGTCTCCGCGTTGGCTCCTGCATATGCTGCAGATACGCTGACTGTAGGAGGTGCAATCTCCGGGAACTGCTCGACCGGAAGCTGCGACAGGCCTATGAGGCCGACGAGAAGTATGACCACCGATATGACGCCGGCCAATATCGGGCGGTCAATGAAGGTCTTTACATTCATTATTCCTCACCCTCCTTTTCGCTTTTGCTCCTGATTTCAGTTCCTTCCTTGATGAGTCCGGCACCCTCTGCGACGATGATGTCTCCCACCTGGAGACCTTCCTCCACTATGTATTCCACTCCGTTGTTATGTGAGGACACCTTGATTTCAGTTGATGATGCCTTCCCGTCCACGACCTTATATACGAATATGCGGTCCTGAAGCTCATATGTGGCTGCCTGCGGGATCACCATGCATCCTGTGAGGGTGGTAGGGATGATGATGGTGCCGCTTCCTCCGTTGCGGAGAAGGTGGTTGCGGTTGTTGAAAACGGCCCTGATGCTGACTGCACCGGTGCTTTCGCTGATGGTACCGCTTATAGCGTTGATCTTTCCGGTATGCTCGTACTTGTCGCCGTTGCTCATGATCAGTTCCACTTCAGGCATCTGCTTGATTGCATTTGCGAGCGAGCCGTACTGCTGCACCATATCGAGCATCTGGTTCTCGGCCATAGAGAAATATGCATATACGCGGCTGTCGTCTGATACGGTTACCAGCGGCTGTGTGATGCCGCTGCTGACAAGTGCTCCCACGCGGTATGGGATCATTGATGCCACTCCGTTCACGGGAGAGCGTACCTCCGTGTATGACAGATTGTTGCTGGCATTGACTTCCTCGGCCTTGCAGAGAGCGAGCCTGGCCTCGGCTTCGATCAGGTCGTTCTGTGCCGTCATGAGGTCGAATTCTGACACGACATCCTGATTGTAGAGGTTTCTGTTGCTCTCGAGGATGAGCTGTGCTGTAGAAAGTGCAGCCTCCGCGCTCTTTACATTGGCCACCGCGATCTCATAAGCCGCCTTGTACGGGGTCTGGTCGATTATAAACAGAATCTGGTCCTTTCTGACACTTTCACCTTCCTCGATGAGGATGTCGGTGATCATACCGCTTACCTGGGGACGGATCTCCACGGTCTGTACGCCGCTGATGGCAGCGGAATAACCGGTGGTGAGGGTCCTGTCTCCCAGTGAGATAGTCATGGTCTCATAATACGTGTCCTTTTCAGATTGTGTGTTCTGCTGTGTGTTGCCGCAGCCTGCAAGCGCAAGCGCGCAGACGAGAGGTAAGAATTTTATACGTTTCATCCGGATGATATTGTTCAGGTCATATATATAAGATGCAAAGTTACTTTAAATCTTCAGTACCAGCAATAAAAACATCAAACTCGTAAGATAAGGATGCAACATTCCTTTTCATGAAAGCATCTATATCGGCGGCGGACAAAGACACCCCGTATTTATTAAAACACAGGAACCCATGAAGAAGATCAGCATTATCCTCACAGCAACCGCTTGTCTGCTGATGGCTGGATGCCAGGCGGACTATTTTTCTCCAGGAGCTATGGAAAACGGATACCCGTCAATCGACGGAGACGACTATCCGCAGGCCGGAGACCGATATTCTGAATATTCAGACAATCCGTTCATAGAGACCCGGACACAGAATGTCTCCACATTCTCTGTCGATGCAGACGGAGCATCATATGCAAACATGAGAAGATATGTTATGGAAGGTTCCCTTCCTTATGCCGCTTCTGTCAGGATCGAGGAATTCCTCAATTATTTCACATTTGACTATGAAGATCCTGCAGACGGATCACCTGTAGCATTGAATGCCGAAGTGGGACCGTGTCCGTGGAATCAGGAACACAGGCTCATGAGACTCGGACTCAAGGGTAAGTCCATGAATCCGTCTTCAATGCCTGACGCCAACTTCGTATTCCTTATAGATGTTTCAGGATCAATGAATTCGAAAGACAAGCTTGAACTTCTCAAGAGAGGTCTCATGACTCTTGTCGACGAGCTTCGCCCGACAGACAGGATATCTATCATCACTTATTCCGGCAATGTGACCAAGCTCCTTGAGTCAACCCTTGTCAGCGAATCCCTTGCCATAAAGTCTGCCATTTCAAAGCTCGTGGCCAGCGGTTCCACAGCCGGAGGCGCAGCCCTGAAGATGGCATATGAAGAGGCTCTCGACAATTATATCAAAGGAGGCAACAACAGGGTAATAATGGGAACGGATGGTGACTTCAATGTAGGAGTGACATCTACAGAGCAGCTTGTGGAGATGGTTCAGGACTATGCTTCCAAGGGAATATATATGACAGTTTGCGGATTCGGAAGAGGCAATCTGAACGATGCGATGATGGAGGAAATCTCCAACCACGGAAACGGAACCTATGAATACATCGCTACAGAGGATGATATGACAAAAGTCTTCGTCAATGAGCGTTCGGAGTTCTTTTCAGTTGCAAACGATGTAAAGATCCAGATCACTTTCAACAAGGATATGGTCAGCAGCTATCGCCTGATAGGATATGAGAACCGTGTGATGAACAATGAGGATTTTGAAAATGACCAGAAGGATGCCGGCGAAATCGGGGCAGGCCAGACTGTCACCGCTCTGTATGAGATAGTTCCGCAGGAAGGTTATGACCTGGCGGCTGCTCCTGATGTCGCTCTCTTTGATGTAAGGTATAAGGAAACCCTCGGAGAGTCAAGTGCGGCACTGAACATGGATGTCAAGGATGCAGGAGCTGCCGGGCTTTCTTCCGAACTCTCATTCGCGGCAGGTGTCGCATCATTTGGAATGCTCCTGCGCCAGTCTCCATACATGGGAACCTCTACCTATGAAATGGCTTATGAGCTTGCAGAAAACGGACTTGCATACGATCCTTTCGGATACAGGGCAGATTTTGTAAATGTAGTGAAGGCAGCTTCGAAGTTGGTTCGATGACATAAGATCCGATCGGTTTTTTTGCTATTTTTGCAGAAACTATGCAGCAGAATAGAGATGGACAGACTGATCAGACAATGTGTCGCGGATATGGAATCTGTGGCGGCCTCAGGGAAATATTCCCTTGATGCACAAGTAAGGGCATATGACCTCCTTCAGATGATGCTTGACATATACGGTGATGCTACATCATCCGAGGTCATGCCGAAGTCAGCGGCCAGCGGCGAATACTGTGCGGCCTACAGACGTCTCGAGTCGTCGCTGGACTCCTGCTTTGATGCAGAATTGCTTCAGAAATATGTGGATCTGAAGCTTGAGGAGCTCAGGAAGGATTGCCAGGAGGCAAGATTTGCCGCCGCAGCTGCAGCCAGTCTGCATGAGTTTGCAAAAGAGACCTTTGAGGTCTGGAAGACTTCAGGAGTGTTTGCCCGCAGAAGAGCCTTGAGAGATCTTCGTGAGCGTGCAGGTTTCCGTCTTGAATCCCACAGGATAGGAAATTATGTTGCGAAGACATTCGATCTCATGAATGAAGCGGATGCAAGATTCGCGAAGGTCCAGCAGCGTCTCTTTGCTGCCGATGTTTCCTATAAGATACGTCCCGGTGTTTACGGCAGCATAGCCGCAATACTTTCGAGATAATACATTAAAAGAGGTCTGCTTTTTAACGGCAGACCTCTTTTAATGTATGGCAATTCAGTTAATCCACAAATACATTCCATCCGAACGGATCCTCGATCTCGCCTCTCTGGATAGCTCTGATGTAGTTGTAGAGCTTGAGTGACTTTGGACCGCACTGGCCGTCACCGTATGTGTATACAGTCTCCTCTTCTGACTCGAGGAATGGCTTGTCTACAAGCTTGTGTACCGGAGTGATAACCACTGCTGTACCGCATTCTCCCACTTCGTCAAATGTAGCCAGCTCGTCAGTGTGAACCGGTCTTCTCTCCACTTCCATTCCGAGGTGTGCGGCAACTGTCTCAAGAGACATGTTGGTGATTGAAGGAAGGATTGAAGGTGACTTCGGAGTGATGTAAGTGTTACCCTTGATAGCGAAGAAGTTTGATGAGTTGAACTCGTCGATGTATGTGCGTGTTGCAGGGTCGAGGTAGAGAACCGCCTTGTAACCGAGCTCGTGAGCGAGGTTGAGGGAGTAGAGCGAGCATGCGTAGTTTCCGCCTACCTTGAATGATCCGGAACCGTTAGGAGCGGCTCTGTCATAGTTTCTTGCGATTACTACATCCACTGCGTCGAGAGCACCTCCGACATAAGCTCCGACTGGTGAGCAGAGTACGAGGAATGTGCTTTCCTTCGATGACTGCACGCCAAGCTGAGGGTTTGATCCGATAAGCGTAGGACGGAGGTAAAGAGATGCACCTGAAACCTCATAAGGTGGGAGGTAGTCGATGTTTTCCTTTACTACCTGCTTGCACATTTCAACAAACATCTCTACAGACGGAGCTTCGATTCCGAGGAATTTTGCAGATCTCTGGAGACGCTTTGCGTTCTCTTCAGGTCTGAAGAGACGGATCTGTCCGTCTTTGCCTCTGAAGGCCTTAAGTCCTTCGAAGCACTCGATTGCATAGTGGAGAGCACCTGCGTATGAACTCAAAGTGATGTTGTCGTCAGTCAGACTCTCCACAGGAGTCCAAGCACCGTTCTTGAATGATGTCCTGAGAATGGTGTTTGTCTTTGTGTAGGAAAAGGTAAGCTTTGTCCAGTCGATATTTGCCATGATATTATCAGATTAGTATTTCAAATAGTTTATTGTTTTCGTTAATGTATTCGAATTTCACATTGTGTGATTCCATCCTCTGGATGAGGGCGATGAAGCCTTCCTTTGATGCCACCTCGATTCCGATGAGGGCAGGACCTGACTCCTTGTTTGTCTTCTTGATGTACTGGATATAGACAAGATCGTCTGTAGGTCCTATGACATCGCGGATGAACGAGAGCACTGCTCCGGACTTCTGCGGGAAGTTTACGAGGAAATAATGCTTAAGGCCTTCATAAAGAAGTGATTTCTCGCGGATTTCCTCCATTCTTGTTATGTCGTTGTTGCTTCCGCTGACAATGCAGGCAACTCTTTTGCCTCTGATCCTGTCGGCATAGAAACGGAGTGCTGCCGTCGCCAATGCTCCAGCCGGCTCCACAACAATCGCGCTCTTATTGTACATGTTGATGATGGTCGTGCAGACCGCTCCTTCAGGTACCACCACGATATCGTCAAGCACTTCCTTGCAGACTTCGTATGTAAGTGATCCGGCTTCCTGTACGGCTGCTCCGTCTACGAATTTGTCGATATGGTCGAGCTTGATGACCCTTCCTTCCTCGATGGCTCTCTTCATGCATGGGGCTCCGCCCGGCTCAACTCCGATAATCTTGGTCTCCGGAGACATCTGCTTTATGTATGAGCCAAGTCCTGAAGCAAGTCCGCCTCCTCCGATAGGTACGAAGATATAGTCAAGTTTCTCCTTCGCCTGATTCAGTATCTCGCGGCCGATAGTGCCCTGTCCTTCCATTACCTTCGGGTCGTCGAAAGGAGGAATGAATGTCCTGCCGCTCTTCTTCGCGAACTCGATGGCTGCTGAATTGGCAGCATCGAATGTGTCTCCGGTGAGGACAATGTCAATATATTCTCTTCCGAACATTCTTACCTGCTCGATCTTCTGCTTCGGTGTGGTCGTAGGCATGAAGATGGATCCGATGATCTTCAGCTTGTTGCATGAGAATGCAACTCCCTGTGCATGGTTTCCTGCGCTTGCGCACACGATACCGCTCTTGAGTGTTTCAGGTTCGATGGACCTGATCTTGTTGTATGCACCTCTGATCTTATATGATCTCACCATCTGGAGATCTTCCCTTTTGAGGTATACCTCGGCATCGTAAAGATCAGAAAGATTCTGATTCCTCTGGAACGGTGTGGGGTCGAGGATTTCCTCAAGCACGCAGGAAGCCTTTTCAATTGCTTCAACTGACGGGATGTACTTGTTAGTGTTCATTTCTTATGATTTAAAATCAGATATTGATTTATCCGTCAAAAATATAACTAAAATTGCAGAATTCCTAATAAATCCGGCGTCAATGGCTTTTAATCCAATATGATCAGTGCTATAGACCTGTGGCTGAACTCAAGTCTGACCTTGTCCTGTCCCGCCCTGTTGAGGGTGCCTTTCCACCAGTTGTCGAACACTACGTCATCTGTCGGCCATACGAGACCTTCCGACTTTATCTTCAGACTGTTGTCAGGACTGAAGACTGACACCTTCCTGCCTTCTCCGCACTCCATCTCGAATGTGTCGGTCGCCGCGAACATGGTACCATGGTCTGAAATCATTTCAACGGTGATGCCCATTCCCTGCAGGTCATAAGTCCTCGCGTATTCCATAAGCAGGGAAATATTTCCGATCGTGTGGTCTTCCCGTTCTCCTGTGGCTCCGACAATGTGGATGTCTGCAATCCCTTCAATGTTCTCGATGGCCCATCTGAAGGCCTTTGTCTGGTCGTTATGCTCCTGCTCCTCGATGTGGTGTATTATTGAGGCATACTTTGCCTTCATTGCTGGTGAGAGCGAATCCATGTCTCCGACCACAGCGTCCGGAAGTCTTTCTTCTCCGAAGATGCTCTTGCTGTTGCGCAGGAATTTGCGAAGCGCTCCGTCGCAGCAGATTATGTGGTCTGCAGTACGGATGAGATATCTCGGATATTCCGAAGCGGGAAATTTCCCGTCGCAGATGATTACTACGCTCTTATGCATGGTTTGTTATCTTTGATGATGTGCCTTCAGAGGTATGATAAGACTGTATGTCGCGGAATCCGATCAGGAAGTCCTTCACCGGCATCCTCTTCTTTCCGGAGATCTGGAGCTCGTCGACCCTTATCGCACCGTTTGCAGTAGCGAAGGCCAGATATGTCTTGCCGTCCGAAAGTATGGCTCCTGGAGCGGCACAGTCCAGTCCGTTCTGTGCAAGCATTTCCGAATAAGCCTCGCCTTCGATCTTTGCGGCACGGAATATCTTGAGCTGTATGATCTTGTCTTCCTTTACAAGTTCTGTAAATGCAGCCGGATACGGGCTCAATCCTCGGATCAGGTTGTATATGTTCTTTGTCTTTCCGTTCCAGTCCACGTGGCAGAGCTCCCTTGTAAGCTTTGGAGCAGGGTGGAGAATCTCCGATCCCTGGATGAAGCTCTTCTGCGGACGGAATTCCACATTGTTCTCTATCAGAGCCTCCACAGTGTTCACGACGAGCGTCGATCCCATCTCCATGAGCTTGTCATGAACCTCACCAACAGTCTCGTCCGGTCCGATCTTGCAGTCGTAGCGGTACATGATACCTCCGGTGTCCATGCCGTCGTCAATCATAAATGTAGTGACACCGGTGGTCTTTTCTCCGTTGATCACAGCCCAGTTGATAGGAGCAGCTCCTCTATACTGCGGGAGAAGTGCCGCATGGAGATTGAATGTGCCGAGCTTCGGCATCTCCCATACCACTTTCGGAAGCATTCTGAATGCTACCACGACAAAGAGATCCGCCTTCCATGCCTTCAGTGCGTTGAGGAATTCAGGATCCTTGAGCGAAACAGGCTGGAGTACAGGAAGATTATGTTCCACAGTATATTTCTTGACTGCGCTTTCATTGATCTTGAGGCCTCGGCCGCTTGCCTTGTCCGCAACTGTAACCACACCGACCACGTTGTATCCTTCCTTGATGAGCGCATCAAGAGGTGCAACTGCGAATTCCGGTGTTCCCATGTAGACGATCCTCGTCTTCTTGAAGATTCCCATTATCTTTGACTTTAATTTTCTGAATCCGTTCTTCAGACTGTCTGTGCTGAAGATTGCTGAATCATTGATTGCCTTCCACGAGAGGAAGAGTCCTGTCGGAAGAAGGATGTAAGATGAAATGAACACGCCGTGGAAAGGACCTACGGCTCCGTCTCTGGCCAGCTTGGTGCCGGAAATGTCGATTACCCAGTATGCGACGAAGAAGAGTACGGATATGATTGCCGGTGTTCCGAGTCCTCCCTTGCGGATAAGTGCTCCCAGAGGAGCTCCGATGAAGAAGAATATAAGACAAGCTATCGAGAGCGCGAATTTCTTCAGGATCTCGATGTCTATCAGACGAAGGGTGTAGGTGTGATGGTAGCGTTCCCTTGAGAATGCGCTTAATGCCATCTGTAGCTCTTCGGCGTTTTTCTTTGCTTTTGCAACCGCATCGATTTCATCTTCGATGCTTTTCCATTTGCCGATATCTTCCCTGACGAAAGGAGTCTTCGGACCTACCTTCGATGCCGAATCCAGCTGCGAATTGAATCGGAGAGTCCTTGACCTTCCCATCGACTTGATGTTCTCCACCTTGCCTGCCTGGTTGAGGGCTCCGATAGAGTCCTGTCCATGCTGCAGCTGCTTGAGGTTCATGGACTTGACCTGGTCGTTGAATCGGCTTGAGTCAGACTTCTGGAAGGCGTAGTTCTCCAGCGGGATGATCATCTCCTGCTTGCTGAAGTCGATCTTCTGGAGCTGAAGGGTCGTGTCACGGTATTTCCTTGTGTTCGTCTCCTCGTAGTCTGTTCCGTCATAAAGGGTGAAGGTCAGATAGGTCTTGTCCTTCGACATCTTCATGAGGGCCGAATCAGCGATGATGAGGCTGGTGTTGCCTTTGTTCTTGGTATGGTTATAGACCATGACCCCGTGCATCATTCCGGTCTCGTCATCTCTCGAGTTGATGCGGAGGATATATCCGTCGATTCCGTTGTAGAATGTTCCTGTCGGGATCTTGATCTCCTCCTTCGTCTTGCCGATGTCCTCTCGCAGCTGGTAGATCTTGTTATATGCGACAGGAATGAGGTCGTCGGAAATGAAGAAGGCTCCGATGCTTATGAGAACGCTGCTGGCAATCAGCGGAGCCATCACCCTCTGGAGAGAAATTCCGGCAGCCTTGATGGCAAGAAGCTCGTTGTTCTCTCCCAGGGTACCCATTGTCATCATGGATGCAAGAAGTGTGGCAAGCGGGAGTGAAAGCGGAAGAAGTGTCGCGCTTCCCCAACCGAGGAACTCAAGGATGACCTTGAAGCTCAATCCCTTACCTACAAGCTCGTCGATGTAGAGCCATAGGAACTGCATCATCAGGATGAAGACGACGACCAGAAGGATCGCCACAAACGGTCCGATGAACGACTTTAATATGAACTGGTCTAATTTCTTCATTATATGTCAGTCGGACTGTCTTCAGACCTTGCCGGCTCCTGCCCTGTTGCGGCAGGAAGTTCCGGTTCGGTCTGACAGAAAGTTCCTCCTTATCTGTTAATCGTTAAAAGTGCGGTAGGTCATGATGACCTCTGACAGATCAGCGTGTTGCTGCCTCTATCAGCTTTGCAGCAGCTGCAGAAAGTCCGGAAAGATCTTTTCCACCTGCAGTTGCAAGACCTGGCTGTCCGCCGCCGCCACCCATGATGAGCTTTGCAGCCTCACGGACATCAGCTCCGGCATTATGTCCTGCCTTCACGAGGTCCTCTGTGTACATGAGCAGGAGCTGCGGCTTGCCTGCAGCCTCGAATGCGGCAGCGATCACGAGGTTCTCCGCCTCCTTCTGGAGCATGAATGCGGCGTTCTTGAGCATTACAGGATCCATAGGGGTGTCGATCTTCACGACGTTTACGCCGTTCATCTCGACTGCCATGCCCTTGAGGGTTCCCTTGAGCGCAAGAGTCTTCTCCTTCGCAATCTCTTCCATCTGCTTCTTGTATGTCTCATTCTCCTCTACCATCTTGCGGATTGCTCCTGCAAGGTCAGGTACATTGTTGAAGAATGACTTTGCTGTGCGGATAGTCTCTGCCATCTCGTCCACGAGAGCCTCTGCGCTTACACCGGTAGTGGCCTCGATACGGCGTACTCCGGCAGCGATCGCTGACTCTGAAACGATTCTGAAGAAGCCGATCTGGCCTGTTGCCGCTGCGTGTGTGCCACCGCAGAGCTCGCATGAATCTCCGAACTTGACTACGCGTACGGTGTCACCGTACTTCTCTCCGAAGAGCGCCATGGCTCCCATGGCCTCTGCCTGCTCCATGGTTGCGTTGCGGTTCTCGTCGAGAGGGTAGTTGGCTCTGATGAGAGCGTTTACGCGGCTTTCCACCTGCTTTGCCTGCTCCTCGCTGAGCTTCTCGAAATGTGAGAAGTCGAAACGGAAATATTTGTCGCATACATAAGAACCCTTCTGCTCTACATGTGTTCCGAGGATCTCGCGGAGAGCCTGGTGGAGGAGGTGGGTTGCTGTATGGTTGTTCTCGATCTGGAGTCTGCGCTCTGTGTCCACGTGGAGGCTGAAGCTTTCGGTGCAGTCTGCAGGGATGCGCTCCGCTACATGGATGGTGAGGTTGTTCTCCTTGATGGTGTTGACGATCTGGATCTTCTCGCCGCTCTCTGAAAGGATGTATCCGGTGTCTCCTACCTGTCCACCCATCTCCGCATAGAACGGTGTGCGCTCGAACACGAGCTGGAACATGGTCTTGTTCTTTGCCTTCACTGTACGGTGGCGTGTGAGCTGTACGCCCTCGAGCTCTGTGCAGTCATATCCTGTGAACTCGATGCTGTCGCAGTGAGCGAACTCAACCCAGTCGCCTGACTCGATTGCAGTGGCGTTGCGGGCACGGTCCTTCTGCTTCTGGAGCTCCACCTGGAAGCCCTCGATGTCGATCCTGTAGCCCTTCTCTGAAGCGATAAGCTCCGAAAGGTCGATAGGGAAGCCGAATGTGTCGTAAAGAACGAATGCATCCTCTCCTGAAATCACCTTTGTCTCGGCTGACTTTGCCATGATGTTGTCCATCAGGCGGATACCTCTGTCAAGTGTGCGGAGGAAAGCCATTTCCTCTTCCTTGATCACACGCTCGATGAGGGTCTGCTGCTTCACGATTTCAGGATAGAACTCGCCCATGTCGTCAACGAGCTGCTGTACCAGACGGCAGATGAAAGGCTCGTTGAAGCCGAGGAATGTATATCCGTAGCGTACGGCACGGCGGAGGATTCGGCGGATCACATATCCGGCCTTCACGTTTGAAGGGAGCTGGCCGTCAGCGATAGAGAAGCTGATTGCACGGATGTGGTCAGCGATCACGCGCATTGCGATGTCCTCTTCTGTAGTGTTGCCGTACTTGTGTCCTGAAAGCTCCTCGATCTTGCCGATCATGCCTGTGAACACGTCTGTATCGTAGTTTGACTGCTTGCCCTGGAGAGCCATGCAGAGACGCTCAAATCCCATACCTGTGTCGACATTCTTGTTAGGGAGAAGCTCAAGCTCGCCGCTTGCCTTACGGTTATACTGCATGAACACGTTGTTCCAGATCTCGATCACGAGGTGGTGGTCCTTGTTCACGAGAGATGCTCCCGGAACAGCTGCTCTTTCCTCGTCAGAACGGAGGTCGATGTGGATCTCGGAGCAAGGACCGCAAGGGCCTGTGTCTCCCATTTCCCAGAAGTTGTCCTTCTTGTTGCCGAGGAGGATCCTGTCTTCAGGAAGATGCTTCTTCCATGCCTCCATGGCCTCTGTATCGAGAGTTGTGCCGTCTGCCTCAGAGCCCTCGAACACTGTAGCGTAGAGTCTGTCCTTATCGAGCTTGTACACCTCTGTGAGGAGCTCCCATGCCCAGTCGATGGCCTCGACCTTGAAATAGTCGCCGAAGCTCCAGTTGCCGAGCATCTCGAACATTGTATGGTGGTAAGTGTCACGTCCTACTTCCTCGAGGTCATTGTGCTTTCCGCTTACACGAAGGCACTTCTGGCTGTCTGCAACCCTCTTCCACTTTGCCGGGCTGTTTCCGAGGAACCAGTCCTTGAACTGATTCATGCCGGCATTGGTGAACATAAGTGTAGGGTCGTTCTTTACGACCATAGGTGCCGAAGGCACAATCTGGTGTCCCTTGGATGCGAAGAAGTCCAGGAAGGCTTTTCTGATTTCTTTAGATGTCATATGTCTTTTTGTTTATATTTCTCAATAATCTGCCGTCAGTACACACTGCTGCATAATAACTCGCAAAATTACATATTTTTCTTGAAAAGCCCATAGATAGGCGGTTTTTCGTGCGTGTTTATTTAAAAAATATTATTTTTTATAGAAGTATATGAAATTTTGCCTATATTTGCCCGATATGTCCATTGATAAGAAATATGTAATCAATCAGAGAACGCTCCTTTACGAAGTGAAGAAGCGCTCCCGAGCGTCGCGTCTTTTCAAGCCTATGGCATTCTTTGCAGTCAGTCTTGTGATGGCCGTGGCGTATTTCTGGATATATGCTTCCGTTCTCGGACTTGAGCTTCCGAAGACTGCCCTCCTGAAGAAGAAGAATGCCGAATGGTGCTCGAAGATGGAAGTCCTCAACAGGCAGCTCGACGGCTATGAGGAGGCATTGGCGGCCCTTCAGATGAGGGATGATGACATATACAGGTCGATCTTCGGTATGAACGAGATTCCGGCCGAAGTCCGCAACGCCGGATTCGGCGGTGTCAACAGGTATGCCCATCTTGACGGAGCCGACCCGGACGGTCTTCTGAAGAGTACGGCCATCAGGCTGGATGTCCTCACCAAGCGTACATGTGTGCAGAGCCGTTCCTTTGACGAGGTGGCCCTTCTTTCGAAGAGGGCGGGAGATATGGCCTCCTGCATTCCTGCTATTCCTCCTGTCAATCCGGATCCTGCAAAGTTCAGGCTTTCCAGCAGCTTCGGCTATCGCAAGGACCCTATCCATGGAAGGACTACGATGCACAGGGGTGTCGATTTCGCGATGAAGCCAGGCAATCCGGTCTATGCTACCGGAGACGGTGTCGTGGAGAGCGTGAAGTTCGAGTTCTTCGGTTATGGCAACCAGGTCGTCATTGACCATGGATTCGGATACAAGACAAGATATGCCCATCTGAAGGCGGTGGGAGTGGTTGAAGGCATGAAGATCAAGAGAGGTGAGTGCGTCGGACAGAGCGGCAATTCCGGAAAGTCGTCCGGACCGCATCTTCATTACGAGGTTATATACAAGGGCAATCAGATCAATCCTGCCAATTATTACGACCTCTCAATTACTCCGGAGGAATATGCTACCATGGTGCAGAATACGGCTGACGCGTCAAAGAACATAACGCTTCATCCGTCGCATCAGAGAAGGGAAAGGAAACGCTCATGAGTCAGTATATATACGACAAGAACGAGTTCAGATTCAAGAAGGCAAGGACATCAGTGTGGGCGGTCATACGCAAGATACTGGTGTTTTTTGTCATAACCATAGCTCTTGCCTTTCTGTATTATGTTCTGTTCGCTCTGGTTTTCAGCACTGATACCGAGCAGAGGCTGAAGGATGAGAACCGTATGTATGCTCTTGAGTATCCGGAACTTGAGCAGAAGGAGGAACTGCTTTCCGATGTCATCAGAGGACTTCAGATGAAGGATGACAGGATATATGAGGAGATATTTCATGCCTCGGCGCCGAATATGGAGCCCATGTCGTCTGTGGATTTCCTGATGGGGCTGGATTCGATTCCTGACAAGGATATTGTCAGTCATGCGGAACGCAAGCTTGACATGGTGGAGGCGGCCGCAGACAGGGTTGAGGAGAATTTCCGCAGGGTGATTGCGGCTTTGAAGGACTCGTCTTTCGTGATGCCTCCTATGCATAAGCCTGTAAAGGATTTCACTTTCGCGCAGACCGGTGCTTCGGTCGGAATGAAGATAAATCCTTTCTATAAGGTGTCGATAATGCACAACGGTCTGGATATCATTGCCCCGGCAGGAGAACCGGTATATGCAGCGGCGGACGGTGTGATCTCGCAGGTTACCCGTTCGAGGAAAGGCCTTGGAAATGTTGTGACAGTGGATCATGGCAACGGATATTTCACCCGCTACGCCCATCTGTCTGACATGGAGGCAGTGAAGGGAAGGACGGTGAGAAGAGGCACGAGACTGGGATATGTGGGAGTGTCCGGCAACTCCTTCGCCCCGCATCTTCATTTTGAGGTGCTGCGCGATACGGTGGTGCTCGATCCGGTGAATCATTTCTTTGCGGATGTCTCCCCGGAAGAATATGTCAATATGCTTGTAATGTCCGTGACGACAGGTCAGTCGATGGACTGATCCCGTACGGAAAAAGAAGTCAATGGTATGGAAAAGTATTTTTACACAGTAGGCGAGGTTGCCGAAATATTAGGGGAGAGCACTTCTCTCGTGCGTTTCTGGGCCAATGAGTTCCCGAAATACATCAGACCCCAGAGAAATGCCAAGGGCAACAGGCTGTTCTCAAAGGATGATGTGGAGACGTTCAAGCATATTCATGTCCTTGTGAAGGTAGAGGGGCTTACTCTTGAAGGAGCGGCCAAGAGACTGAAGGGCGACAGAAAGAATGTCATAAGCAAGGCAAAGGTGCTTGACTCGCTGAAGGCGATAAGGAAGCAGCTTGCGGAAATACGGGAAGAACTTTAATATTATATAGGTATGGGATATAAGGTAAGGGATGTTGTCAGGGCGATCGAGGAATTCGCTCCGCTCTCGCTTCAGGAGGGCTGGGACAACAGCGGCCTGTGCATAGGTTCGGAGGATGCGGATGTCACCTCTGTCCTGCTCGGACTCGACTGCACTCCGGAACTGGTCGATGAGGCCATAGCATGCGGTGCTGACATGATAGTCACTCATCATCCTCTTATTTTTTCCGGACTGAAGAAGATCACCCCTGACACCATTGTCGGGGAGGCAGTGATAAAGGCTATCAAGGCTGGCATAAGCATATACGCGGCACACACAAGCGCAGACAAGGTCATCGCGGGAGTAAGCGGTGCAATGGCTGCAAGACTCGGACTCCAGAATGTACGCATACTTGACGAGGACGGAGAAGGCACGGGACTCGGTGTGGTCGGAGACCTTCCGGAGCCGGTTACGGCAGAAGAGGCCGTGAAGCTTGTCAAGGAGCGTTTCAGACTTCCGGCGTTGAGGTCCTCAAGGCCTGTGGAGGGAAAGATCAGCCGCGTGGCCATGTGCGGAGGCTCCGGAGGATCGCTCATAGGTGCGGCGGTGGCTTCAGGAGCGCAGCTTTACTTGAGCGGAGACATATCCTACCATAATTTCTTCACCCGTGAAGGTTTCATGATCATGGATATAGGTCATTATGAAAGTGAAATAGAGATAGTTGACATTTTATTTTCATTGTTAAGGAAAAATTTTCCTACCTTTGCAGTTCGCATTACGCAGAATATATATAGTAACCCGATATTTTATTTTTAAGCGATATGGCTAAAAAGACAA
>JAFYLU010000006.1 GCA_017550025.1 Bacteroidales bacterium
AGGTTCCTGAAAGGTGCGATGACTGCATCGATCCTTCTGACTGACGTTTTCAAGGCAGCAAAATGGGAGGTTTCATCGCACAATAACATCTTTGACCTTACTAATATCAGCCGCAACAAGAGCCGTATGCTCTGGTTTGGATTTTCATATAACTTCAATTCCTTCAAGCAGAAAGCAGTCCAGAAAACAGAGTCAGACAGATCACTTATCCGACTCGGACTCTGACAGGTAGTCGTTCAGATACTGCCTATTAATGAAAAGACCGTCCTGCAGCTAATTGACAGATGCTGTAGAACGGTCTTGTTTTTCGACTGTTTCTGTTTTCTGTGTCCCCGGCAAATTTTGTGAACTCCGCGATTTTGCCTACGGACAAAATCTCTGCATTGGGGATCTGAACCTATCCGGCATGCCCAAACTCTGGGACAGGAAAGTTGGGGATACTGCCCCGAATGTGCCTGCCTTGCAATTTCAACATCTCTTTCTAGTGTATCATAATCTATCTATTCTTCGCTGCGAGCCGCTCTTGGTGCAAATATAACTGCGTTATCGTCAAGGTACTTATCCCAAAGTTCCTGCATCTTATATGCCTGTTCCTCCGTGAGAAGCTGTCCAGAATGGCCACCAGTCCATACGAAGTCAGGAATCTCCTTTACAAGTTCCTCTGAAGTGAGCAATGGGCATCTGTCCGGATGGATCATTTCTTTAAGTTCCATGTCCATGTAGAACACGCATCTGCCTTTACCGGACCAATCCTCGTCCTGATATGGATCAGATGTAAACTCACCACTCATCACTACTCCATTGGTTCCTGGGCCTACTTTGACCATGAAGAACTTATCTCCACTCCTTGCTTTGTCGTGCTCCCATACACTCCAATTAAAATCATCTAAAACCCATCCGTCAGCCATGGCCCAAAGGTCAGACTCGAATCTATCCATTGTGTATGATGAGATGGAAGGATTCCACATGAGAATGACAGTATTCTGCTTCCTATCTTTCTCGATCTTGATTTCAATTATCGGTTTCATTATTTCTCGTTTCTTTTAATGTAAATATTGATGTAAACCTGTCTTTCAGGATGCGCATCCGGACAAAGACGACATACTCTGACTTCAAAGAGATCCGAGTGCCCCATGTCAAGGAACTGAGCAAAGATCTCGTTTTCAGATCCAGGAATAAATCCCAGCTTGTAATCCTTGTAGTAAAGAGCGACCGCATCACAATCGTGCTTGTTGTCAGCCTCTCGAACCATTTCCAGCTTTGTTCCGACTTCAAGTCTGCTGAACGCCTCGCATCCATCCCAATACATGAATCCTGCGACATTGGTATGAAGGAAGTGTTTCCTTCTCTCTGTTCTCTTTTCCATACTCTAAAATGTTAGTTTGCTATTTCTGAGAACAAAGATGAAAGAAGGTTGCCCCAAATCGTGGGACAACCTCCAAAATATTGAAAAAAACTGACTACTTTATTGATGCTACATGTTTCTTCCAAAGCAATACAATCTTTTCTGCGACTTCAGGTGTTACCATCACACCAGCCTTTCCCTTGCTCCACATGATCTCTGGAATATTCTTGATCAGTTCATTAACCTTAAGGATCTTATCTGATGTTGGATTTATTACTGTCTGCCAAGCCATATCCATATAATGAACCGTCCTTCCTTGGCCAGACCAGTCTCCATCAACGTATGGGTCAGAGGTAAAGTATCCGACACCTACTATTCCTGTAGGTCTTTCGTAGCCGACCTTGACAAATATAAAGCGATCACCGGCTTCTGCCTTTTCGTATTCAGCAACGCTCCAATTGAACATATCTGGAGATCTATCCCAATCGTCGTTTTGAGTAAGCACATCTTTTCCATCAGTGAAAGGAAAATCATTAAGGAATCTCTCCAGCTTATAGCTTGAAAAAAACGGATTCCAATAAAGTAGAAATGTATTAGGTATACGCATAGTGTTAAGTTTATATTATTCATAAAGTTTCGCAGCTTCCAAATGCAATCTCTTAATCTCATCTGCCAGCCACTGAGGGTGCAGCACCTTTATTGCCGAACCTCTTGACATAAGAGGAGTCCAGAAATCTGCTGTCGGGCTGAGAGTCAATTCAAAGTCTGAATATCCGTCCTCTGTAGCAATCTCTTTCTGGCTATGATGGAAAGGAAGATCGCGAAGATAGTTCGCCTCCTGGCCGAAAGCCCTAATAACAACGGCCTCTACCGGCACATCCTTATCTCTTACGATACCATAGCAGTTCTTAAACCAACCTGCAGGGTCAAAGTCCTTATCATATACGTACTTATCCTCTGAGAGTTCAAGATATACTATACGGTCAAATGCAAGAGTGAAGAGCATTCCAGTCGGCTCTGGGAACTTCACAAGAGCATACCAACGCTTATTGAAAAGTTTTACAAAGTACGGCTCCAGAGTCATTGTAGACTTGATTTCCTGCGAGCCGTATTTCCTATATCCGGCCTTGACACGAACACCACGCTTCATGGCATCAATGAACTTATGAAGATTGTCTCCGTCAGACGGCACATGCTCCAAAAGGATACGATCATACACACCCTTGCTCTCTGAGAGAATACTATTTACTGATAATGTCGAGAGCATCCAGTTCTGGATAGAGTCTTCTTCCAAAACTTCAGCATTGTAGATATAGTATCGGAATCCGTCTTTCTTATCGCACTCAATAATGACTCCGAACATATCCAGAATGGCGTCACGATGACGATTGAACGTACTCCTGGCAATAGGGAGTCCTTCGCTCATATCGGTATCAAGCCAATGCTGGTTGATTTCATCAAGGGTCAGCTTACGATACTTGTGAATGGTATTCACAAGCCAGATGTATTGCTGAAAGAGGGCATATGATTTCATAGATAACAGATTGAATGCAACAAATTTAACGAATATGCTCTAAAATTCAATCTTTTCTACTTCTTATCCTCGTCATAGTATTCCTCAGCCAGTCTTCTCTTCATAGCCTTACGCTCTTCCACTGTCATTGGAGCGCCGCAACAAGGGGCAGCCATCTTATCATAGAAACGATTGCGTGCCTGGTTCTCGTTCTCAAACATTTCTGCAGTACCTTCTGATGTCTGCTCCCACACTACAGTATTTGTGATAGAGATAGTTGTAGCAACCTTAACCACATCTTCACCGGCTCCGATGAATGAGAACATCCAGCCATCTTCCTTGCACTCGTCAATGAGCTTCTTCACCATAGGACCGGTCCATTCCTTTGAGGAGTTCTCATAGCCGTCAGTGATGATCGTAACGAGAACAGCTGCATCCTCAACGTCCTTTGTATCCTTCTTGATCTTCTTGACAGTCTTTCCGATAGCGTCAAAAAGCGGAGTGCAGCAGCAAGGATCATATTTCTCCCATGTAAGCTTCTCTGCGTCCTTGATAGGAGTCTTGTCATAGATCATGTCAATACCACAATCGCAGAACGCAGCAAGGGAAACGAAATGATCTTGAGTGTCGAGATGCTTGAGCTGGGCTGCGCGGATGCTGCCGAGAGTTTCATTATATCCGTCGATAGCTTCTTTGCGGATTGACTCCATTGAGCCTGACTTGTCGAGGATAACGAGGTTGTAAACCTGAGTCTTGATTGGGGTGTCGTTCTTCTTTTCCATTGCTTTACGTGTTAGAGGTTTAACATTCTGACTGCAAAATTAGAGGGAGGTTGTTCCATTTTGTGGGACACCATTTAAAAAGTCAGAATAAACATAGGACGATATACCAGTTTACAATTGCCGATTTATTTTAATTGTACCGTTCATACAAGAATTGCCCTATTTTTTGTCGAACGGTATCGAAATCGAAGGTATAAGCCGATAAATATGTACCGTTCCTACATATATTCGCTGTTTTTTGTAGGAACGGTCTGCAAAAGGAGATTTATGATTATATTCGCAGCAATAACTCGACACCAATATGGCAAAGATATATGTAGCAAGCAGCTGGAGAAACCAGTATTATCCTGAAGTGGTGAAGCGACTCTGCGAATATGGTCATGAAGTCTATGACTTCCGCAATCCTCCTCACAACCACGGGGCATTCATGTGGAAGAACATTGACCCGGACTTTGAAAGCTGGACTGTTTCCGACTATAAGAAGGGTCTGGAGCACCCTGCATCAGAAAGACAGTTCCAGGCTGACCTTGATGCCCTGAACTGGGCCGACACCTGCATTATAGTACTCCCATGCGGCCGCAGCGCTCACACCGAAGCCGGATGGATGAAAGGGGCAGGCAAGAAAGTCATAGCCTACATACCGGAAATGCAGGAAGCCGAGCTTATGTATAAGCTGTTTGATCTTGTGAGCGACAACCTGGATGAAATCAACAGCCATATCTCTTAAGCTACTCAATTACAGGATCAGATGCATGGTCGAAGAGGTCATTGCGACGGGTAAAGTACATTATCACGCAGAGAATGAGGAAAAGCGCGATGGATCCTGCAAGGAGGGCACCTGTTTCCATCTGAAGGAGAATGTATATGAAACCGTAGAGGCATGCTGTTGCTCCAGCGAATGACAGGGCGTACCTTGACTTGAGGAATCCGTAGAAATACGCACCCAGAGCGGAGACGGTCATGGCGGCAGCGACCAGATATGACCAGCCGAATGAAAGGTACTCACTGATTGAGAGGAGAAGCAGATAGAAAAGGCAGAGAGACAAGCCTGTCACGATATATTGAACGATATTGATCCGGCAACGGGTGATTGACTCTACAAGGAATATGGCCATGAACACAAGGAGGATGATGAGGAATGAATACTTCATCGCACGCTCTGACTGCTGATACTGGCTGGCAGGAATCACGAACTCGACATCAAAGAAAGGATTCGTGTAAGCGAGTGTATTCAGATCTGTCACGAGCCAATGAGCCTCAAAGCTGTCGTCAGTAATGGTTCTGCTCACAGGAAGGAAGTCACCCATAAAGCCTGGAGAGCTGTAGTTCGACTTCATTTTCACTTCATAAAGAGAACTTTCAGGATAAAAACGGATTCGGTCCATGCCGTTGGACTTGATTTGGATTACATATTCCAGCACATCATACGCTGACACTACTTCATAAGGCAACTCTGCGACGAGTTCCCTTCCGTTGGCCTTGACAGCATACTCCTTGCCGTCAACCACAACAACCGGCCTGCCTTCGATACCCTTGTACTTGCTGAACGGAAGTGTAAGCATGATGGCACCTTCGCAAGACTCAAGACTTTTCTCATCAATCTCAATCTTACCTTTGACAGTCATATCTGCAGTATAGACCGGAATGTCATAGATAGATCTGTGGCGTATCTGTGAGTCGACGTTTGCCTCAACCTGTACTTCTGATGACTTGATCCTCCTTACGAGAGGTTCACTTTTCTGAACTGCCGTATCTGTATAACTAACATGAAGTTGCGGAGTTGTGACTTCCATGTCACCTCCGAATGATGTTGTCAGTTCCGACTTGACCTCATTTGACAACTTCTTTCTGTCGTTGACAAGTCCTCTGACCATAAGGATCGGGATCTGAAGCACAAGTGCCACCAAAAGCACAAAACAGCCCTTAATGAGGATGCTGTTTCTCTTTCTTGCATTGTTTACGGTTTCCATTTTCTATAGGTTTTATATTGATTCTGAAGCAAAGGTGTGCAATACCCACGACTCATCAAAGCATTTTGCTTCCCCATTTACGAACTACCCTCTGCGCTTGACGAATACCCTTTTTTCTTGGATTATTTTTTTGCTATATTTGCTGAAGCAATGAAAGATATCCTGATTCATAACGGTGGCACCGAACTTCTGAAGGTGCGTTCTTCCGACATCATCTATGTTGAAGCGGAAGGCAACTACTGCAGCATGTATCTTGCTGGAGGTTTCAGGCAGCAGCTGTGGTTCAACCGTCAGAAGTTCATTGCGGTCATTAACGAACAGATGAAGGCAGAAAAGCCGGTCTTCATATCCGTAGGCCGGAGCTTCATCGTAAACCTGGCATATATATACCTTATAAATCCGGTACAGGGTGACCTGATCCTATATGACAGCAGATCGCAGATTAAGCTGCATGCATCACAGGAAGCGTTGAACAGATTAAAGGAAATCATACACGACTTATATGACTAAAGAGAAGGAACACATATCGGATGACGATGTCGTTATAATCGGTGGCTCGGAATGGAAGCCTGAAAAAAAACAGGACAAGCCATACAGATGGAAGCTCATAGCTTTCATCCTTGCCGGCATACTGGCCGCAGCCAGTCTCTATTACCTTGGCCGACACATATTTTACTCAAAGGAGTTCATACAGACCCGCAATGCCGAGGACATCATTACAGCCCTTGCCCAGCCGATGAAAGGAAAGGCGGGAGTCACTCCCCTGTCCGAGGAGACTATGGGCGTAAAGCTCCGGATATACAGACTGGACGGTCTGAAGGCGCATTTCGCAGACACAGTTCCGGACTACACAAACCCCGAAATATATCTTGTGACAAGAAGCTCGGACTACAAGATCATAGGTGACAGGAAAGAAATCATCGGAGACTTCATTGCTGGTGGAAAAGTGGTGGAAAAAAGTAACTGGAGAGCCGGATTCATGGCGATTGTAGACGGCAATGCACAGATAGGAATCGACAGGAGCAAGAAGATCGCAAAACATGTAAAGCAGAACGGAGGTTCCATGTTCCGTCAGATGGCACTTGTTTCAGCGGGCACCATATGCGACAATCAGTTCATACTTAAAGGAAAGGTCACTCGATGCGCATACGCAAGAGACCGACAGGGCAGCCTCTGTTTCATCGAAACGGAAAACCCTGAAACCATGTACGGATTCGCATACGCTCTCATAGAATACGGTTTCATCGATGCCATCTACATCACCGGAGGAAAACAGCCCGACCTGTTCTACCGTACAGCAGACGGCACGCCTCACGGATCATATGTCGATGACAAGCCACACGAGCTGGTTGTCTGGACGAGATAAAACAAACGGCAGGAATTATTCAAACGCTACAAACATATCCTCAAAGTTGAAGATGACTTTGCTGAACTGCTTCAACAGGCCCATGCCGAGGCGTCCGTCGCGTGATGAGGATACTGTTCCGTTGGCAGGGACTGTTGCAGGGAGATTCTTGAAGTCAGCAGAAGCTGTTCCGATTGTCAGTCTGTATTCAGGAACCTTTACAATCTCAAGCTGCACTGTGCCCCCGTGTCCCCATACATTCTGTGTCTCGACAGGAAGTGCTGCCGCCATTTCTGCATTCTTGGCAAACCAAAGATCAGACAGGTTGGCTCCGCTGGCTCCAGTATCAAGTATGAATGTATATCTGTTTCCATTGGCGTCTGTGGACTCAACAACTGGAATATTCGTCTCAAGAATGATATTTCTTCCTGATGCTGGC
>JAFYLU010000063.1 GCA_017550025.1 Bacteroidales bacterium
TACCCGTCGCTGGTGGGATACTACGAAAAGTATTATTGCAGATAAGGAACCGCCGTATGCGGACCCGCATGTACGGTGGTGTGAGAGGTCGGAAAACAAAAGTAGGAGGAAAACCTACTTTGTTTTCCTCCTACTCGATTCATTGCTGATTGTTAAAACAATGATGATTTAATATCTTTACAGAATATATAACAGTCAGAAATTATGAAGATAGCGTTTCTTGATGCGGCTACAATGGGCAATGTGTCCTTTGAGCCTTTCGAAGCTTTAGGAGAATTTATCCGTTATGAACATTCTACACCGGAAGAGGCAAGGCAGAGGGTAAGGGATATAGATGTGCTTCTTATCAATAAAGTGCTTGTGGATAAGGAACTTATAGATTCAGCTCCGAATCTCAAGCTCATATGCATTGCTGCTACAGGAGTGAATAATATCGATGTTGAATATGCCGCTTCAAAGGGTATACCTGTAAGAAATGCAGTCGGATATTCAACTGACTCTGTGGTTCAGGCTACCTTCATGCACATTCTCTCCCTGGTGGGAGGCGGGCCGTATTTCGATAATAGCGTAAAGTCGGGCAGCTATTCGCGCAGCGGAATGTTCACGGATCCGAACTGGAACTGGTGGGAGCTTGCCGGCAAGACCATAGGAATAATAGGATTAGGAAACATTGGTAGAAAAGTAGCAAAGATAGCTGAGGCCTTCGGTATGAAGGTGTGTTATTTTTCTACTTCGGGCACCGGACATTGCAAGGATTATCCGTCTCTTTCGCTTGAGGAACTGCTTTCTGTGTCGGATATAGTCTCGATTCATGCACCTTTGAATGACAGGACGAAGAATCTTATAGGAAGGGAGCAGCTGTCTCTTATGAAGCCATCGGCATATCTCGTGAATGTGGGAAGAGGTGCCATTGTCGTTGAGGAGGATCTTGCTGCAGCAGTCGATGATGGAGTCATTGCAGGTGCAGGAGTAGATGTCTTTGTGACGGAGCCTCTGCCGGAGGACCATTGCTATCTGAAGATGAAGCATCCGGAAAGAATGAGGTTTGCCCCACATGTGGCATGGGCCAGCATCGAGGCCAGGGCACGTCTTGTCGGCATCATGGCCGAAAATGTGGCCAAAGGCTGGGAATAGCCAAAAGATTGCAATACCTTCGTAATCATGGGGATGTGCAGGCCGGAAGCCAGAAAAGGACTTGTAAAGAAAAATCCAGATCGTCATTTCTGATGATCTGGATTTCTTGCTCCCGAACTTGGACTTGAACCAAGGACCCTCTGATTAACAGTCAGATGCTCTAACCAACTGAGCTATTCGGGAATATTTGTCTCTCAAACGCTGTTCTTTTCGTTTGGGATTGCAAAGGTAGACATTTTTTCCTTTCTTCCAACTTTTTTTAGGTGTAGAACATAAAAATATCAGAATCTATGTGCAATCCGAACTGATCCGGGCAGTGAGGAATATAAAAAAAGAGATCGTCATTTCTGATGATCTCTTTCTTGCTCCCGAACTTGGACTTGAACCAAGGACCCTCTGATTAACAGTCAGATGCTCTAACCAACTGAGCTATTCGGGAATATTTTTGTTTCTCAAACGCTGTTCTTATCGTTTGGGATTGCAAAGGTAGACATTTTTTCTTTACCTCCAAACTTTTTCGCAAAAATTTTTGAAAAAATGCATATATTTGTGTCGATTTCTGAAACTAACTGCCTTTAAGGCCTCAAAATCCCGTTTTATGGATATAGATCTCTTATCAAAAATGGTCAAGGAGCTGATTCTTGACAGTGACAGGGTAGTTCTTCCTGGTCTCGGTTCCTTTGTGGCCGAGATAGTCCCTTCATCTTTTTCTGACAAGGGATATACCATCAATCCTCCATATAGGAGGCTTTATTTCCGTTCAAAGCCTGATCAGGGTTCTGAATTGGCTGACTTCTATGCTTCAGGCAATCAGATTGATCCTGTGGTTGCCGCCAAAATCATCAGTGATTTTGTCGCCGAACTCAAAGCAGTTCTTCACTCCAAGAAGGTAGTGGTCTTTCCTGGTCTCGGCCGCTTGAGGGCGACAAAAGAAAACAATATCTTCTTTATTGCCGATGCCGATCTGGACATCTACCCGGCCGGATTCGGTCTTGAACCGATTTCTCTCAAGACACATCAGGAAACTCCGGAAGAAGTGAGTGCGGCGGTTGTGGGATTGAAATCCTTGCTTGATGAAACTCCGGTACAGCCGGAACATACGCAGAATCAGGAGGAAGAGCAACGACCAGCCGATGTGCTGCCGCCTGAGGAACAGGATGACTCGGTGCTGTCTGATGATGAAAACGCAGAAGCGGAAATCGAGGAAAAGCAGCAGGAGTCACAGCCGGAGCCGCTGGCGAAGCCTGAAGCGGAACCTTCCTTGAAGCAGACCTTGCAGGATGAAATGCCTGTGCGGAAGATTTCCGGAAAGAAGGTGTTCATCATCACGATATGTGTGTTGCTGGCGCTTGTGGCGCTCCTTCTTGCAGCCTTGGCTGTCGCAGGAAGACTGTATCCTGAATTTGTGGATCGCTTCCTTTATACTCCGGAAGAATTGGAAATCCTTAACAAGATACTGAAATGATAAAATATACAGAAAAGCATACGATACCTTGCTATGATACTGATGCCGCGTGGCGTCTTAAGCCGTCATCTTTCATGAATCTTGCCCAGGAAGCGGCAGGCAGACATGCCGTTTATCTTGGTTTCGGATATGATGACCTTATCGCATCAGGTACTGCATGGATATTGTCCCGCGTGCATGTTGAGTTCGTTGATACTCCGAAGTGGAGGGAGGATATACTTCTTACCACGTGGCACAAGGGACTGAACAGGCTTTTCTTCCTCAGGGATTTCATCCTGACTGACAATGCCGGGAATGAGAAGGTGAAGGCAACAACTTCGTGGCTTGTGCTTAATCTCAATACCCGCAGGCTTGTGCGTGACCCGAAGCTGATGGAGGATGGCACCGTATGTAGTGAAAATGTCATCGAGATCCCTGCAGACAAGGTGCAGATGCCAAAGGATGTTGAGGCTGAATTTGTCATGAAACATCTTGTGGCGTATTCTGATATCGACACCAACGGACATACAAATAACGCGATGTATATGCAGTGGGCTATGGATACTGTAGAATATGAGACAGCTTCCGTCCGTCCGGTGAAAGAATTTACCATCAATTTCAACCACGAGACAAAAGCCGGTGATATTGTTGAGCTTTACAGAGCTTCTCTTGAGGATGAGAAGGGTCTTCATGTATATGTGGAAGGAAGGGTCGGCGATGTGTCGTCTTTCTGTGTTGAAATAGTTTTCTGACAAGACCATGATAGATCTCATATATCCATATGACCTTGCTCCCGTGATACCTGCCCCTACTGCGGATTCTGCTGCAACAAAGGCGCAGGGCAGCGAATGGCTTCCGATAGTTCAGCCGAGCGGGCTTGTGATCGGAAGGTCTGTACGCGAATACTGTCATTCCGGAGCAAAGCCGTTGCATCCTGTCATCCATATACATATAATTGACCGTTTCTCGCGCATATACCTTCAGAAACGCCCTATGCACAAGGAAATTCAGCCCGGCAAATGGGATACGGCAGTAGGAGGACATGTCTCATATGGCGAGACATTGCTGGAGGCGGTATATCGTGAGGCCTCGGAAGAACTGGGCTTCACTGAATTCAATCCCATCCATCTCGAGACATATGAATTCGAGTCTTCTGTGGAGCGGGAGATGGTCAATGTCTTTGCTGCAGTAGGTTCCTACCGGCTCTGCCCTGATCCCGATGAAGTCGAGGAAGGAAAATGGTGGGATCTTGCAGACATAGATTCCAACATAGGCAAGGGAATCTTCACCCCGAACTTCGAGAGTGAATTCCAGATGATAAGGAAATCTTTGCTGGCGCTTTTGTAGCCTTTTTTTCTTTCATAATTCCCTGCAAATTGATTACATTTGTCTTTGTTATGTTAAAACAGATGTAACCATGTCTGCAATAGAGTGCTTTATACCGTCAATGTCCGGTGAGGACATATCCACCACAGTCGAGTCTTTAAACCGCAGTGAGGCCTTTACCGGCGTCACAATCCTTTCAGGTGTCTCATTGAGAAGTACGGAGACCCTACGGAGCATAGCGGAGGCCGTTTCTGAAAAATTCATCCTTATATATACGAAGGCCATGCCTTTGGAGATGGGCATGTATGCTCTGGACCGTATCGTCTCTATAGCTGAAGATACCGGTGCAGATATGTTGTATGCCGATCATTATAAGCTGATTTCGAAGGAGGACGGGACTTCGGAACGAAAAAGACATCCGCTGATCGAATGCCAGAAGGGAGCGTTGAGGGATGATTTTGATTTCGGAAGCGTTCTTGTCTTCCGGAGCACATCCTTCAAGCGTGCTGTACGCGCCATGGAGACAGACTATGAGTTCGGCGCACTGTATGATCTGCGTCTGCGCATGAAGAACATAGTGCATGTGAACGAGTGTCTATATACGGAAATTGAGACTGATGCCCGCAAGTCCGGCGAGAAGCAGTTTGACTATGTGGATCCGAAGAACAGGGATGTGCAGATAGAGATGGAGAAGGTCTGCACTGCTCATCTGAAGCGTGTAGGTGCATGGCTTGAGCCGAAGTTCCTCGAGCCGGATATAAATTATTTCGGACAGGATGAATTTCCTGTAAAGGCTTCTGTAGTGATTCCGGTATTCAACAGAATCAGGACTGTGAGGGACGCGGTGCAGAGCGCATTAAGCCAGGTTTGTTCTTTCCCATACAATGTCATAGTGGTTGACAATCATTCTACGGATGGAACGACCGAGCTGCTCGAAGAGCTGGCTGCTGATGATGACCGTCTCGTGCATGTTATCCCTGCCCGATATGATCTTGGTATAGGCGGCTGCTGGAATCTGGCAGTCCATCATGAAGAATGTGGGGAATATGCCGTGCAGCTTGACAGTGACGATGTCTACAGCGGGGCGGATACATTGCAGAAGATTGTTGATGCCTTTGCTCTGCAGAAGTGCGCGATGGTTGTCGGTACATATCAGATGACTGATTTTCAGATGAATCCGATCCCTCCTGGAATAATCGACCATAAGGAATGGACCGAGGATAATGGCCGCAACAACGCATTGAGAGTCAACGGACTCGGCGCTCCGAGAGCTTTCTGGACTCCGCTTCTTCGAAAGCTCAATCTCCCGAATACAAGTTATGGCGAGGATTACGCCCTCGGACTGCGCATAAGCAGGGATTACCGCATCGGAAGAATATATGATGTGCTGTATTGCTGTCGCAGATGGGATGGCAACTCCGATGCAGCCCTCGATATAGAGAAGGTAAACGCAAACAACCTGTACAAGGACCGTATCCGTACATGGGAGCTTGAGGCGAGAATAAGAATGAACAAGTGATGAAGAACGACGAAACAATACATAAATTTGTCAGAGACCAGCTTTCGCGCTGGCCTCTTGCGTGTGATAACTTCCGTGCATTGAAGAATGTGCAGGTGAGGGAGGTCGTGACGGGAGGTCTCGGAGTGAAGCTGCAGTTCAATCCGGCAAGGATGATTTCCTCTGCCGCCAGGCTGACGAAGGAAGACATCGCAAAGAGAAGATGTTTCCTCTGTCGCGAAAACAGACCTTCCGAGCAGATAATGCTGAAGTTCGAGGGGCGCAAGGGAAAGAAATATCATATTCTTGTGAATCCCTATCCTATCTTCCCGGATCATCTTGTGATTGCCGCTGACAGGCACACCGACCAGACCATCTGGACAAGGTATGTGGATATGCTTGACATGGCAAAGAAATATACAGACTTCACATTTTTCTATAACGGTCCCCGCAGCGGTGCCTCCGCGCCTGACCACCATCATTTCCAGGCAGCTCCAAACGGTCTGATGCCATTGGTGAATGATGTTGAAGATGTGTTCAGCCGTGATGCCCTTGATGCACAAGACATGGTTCCGGTGGCATCTCTTCAGGATGCCAGTCTGTATCATTATCAGAAGTTTACCACTGGCGTGTTTGTTCTTGATGCTGAGACTTCCAAGTCTGCGGCCAAGCTTTTCTACCGTCTTCTTGATTGTGCCGATATGCCGGAGGGTGAAACTGAACCGATGTTCAACCTCTTCACATACTGTAAGGCCGGAAGATTCCGTTCCGTCATAGTGTTCAGGAGCAGGCATCGCTCTCATCATTATTTCAGCGACGGGCCTGACCATCTTACCATGAGCCCCGGATGTGCTGATATGGGAGGCATGTTCATTGTTCCGGTCGCGGAGGAGTTTGAAAAGCTGACGCCTGAACTTCTTTCCGAAATGATAGCCGAGGTTTCCATAACGAAGGACGATGAAAGCATGATCATAGACCGTCTGACACGTACCCAGCCGAAGCTGGAGGTCGGAATCATGTCTGCGAAAGAGATAGAATTCGAGATACTGGCAGATGGGGCAGGAGTGCGTAAGGCTGTCCTGAAGGAAGGAAAGATTGAGTATGACGGTGCCCTGTATGATGAACTTTATTTTGATTCTCCGACACCTTCCACAATGTTTGCTGAGCCGGCTTTCGTACTGCATGGAGTGACTATAGGAGTGAATTTCCATTGGGAACGCAAGGAAGACCAGAGGTTTGCCGGAGCGTTGAAGATAATGGCTGGGAAAGACTCTCTTACTGCTGTGAATGTCATAGGAGTTGAGGATTATCTGTTGAGTGTCATATCATCGGAGATGAGTGCAACTGCATCGGAGGAGTTTCTGAAGGCCCATGCCGTGATTTCCCGTTCATGGGTCATGGCACAGATCGAGGCCTCAAGAGAAAGGCGTATTGGCGAGCCTCCGGCCCAGGTAAGGGATCTTCCTTCGTTGGTCATGCATCTTGACGGGCTGATGCATCCGGATACGTCAATTTCAGAGAATGAAAGTGTGCGTGAATATGTGAAATGGTACGACCACGATGATCATCATGAATTCGATGTCTGTGCGGATGACCATTGCCAGAGGTATCAGGGTCTGACAAGGGCCACGGGAAAGACTGTCCGCAGGGTGATAGATGCCACGTGGGGGCAGGTCCTGATGCATGAAGACAGCTTGTGCGACGCACGCTTTTCAAAATGCTGCGGAGGCAGGATGGAGCGCTATTCCGTATGTTGGGAGGACAAGGATCATCAGTATCTTCAGCCGCTTCCGGATACTCCGGGACATGTTGAGGGTGGAGAATGCTTCTGTAATACCGAGGACAAGGAAATCCTCGGACAGGTACTGAACAATTATGACCAGGAGACAGTCGACTTCTACAGATGGACGGAAGAATATGACAGGGACTCCCTTGGCATGCTGATAGAAAAGAGAAGCGGTTTCAGAGTTGGGACCGTGATGTCTGTGGATGCCTTGGAAAGGGGGGATTCGGGCCGGATATGCAAGCTTCGTATCACCGGTTCCGAAAATACCCTTATCGTAGGCAAGGAATTGGAAATCAGGAGAATACTTTCGGAAAGCCATCTGAAAAGCTCTGCCTTCGAGATAGAGTTCTCCGGCGATAAGGTCATTCTGCATGGTTCTGGATGGGGACATGGAGTCGGACTCTGCCAGATCGGAGCTGCCGTAATGGCCTCCAGAGGATATACATATCGGGAAATCCTTGAGCATTATTACCCGAATACAGATTTAGGAAACTTATGAAAGACAGAAATCCCTGGTGGTGGATACCGACCCTTTACTTTGCTGAAGGCATCCCCTATTTTATAGTCAACAACATATCTGTGATCATGTTCAACAATATGGGCATGTCGAAGGGAGATATGGCATTGTATACAAGCATGCTTTACCTCCCATGGGTCATCAAGCCCATATGGAGCCCTTTTGTCGACATCATAAAGACCAAGAGATGGTGGGTCGTGGCGATGCAGGTCATCATGTCTGCCGCATTTGCACTTCTGGCATTCACTCTGCCTCATCCTTCTGCCGAAGTCATCGCTTCTGGTACGCCCTCCGTGTCTATCTTCAAGATCACCCTTGTACTGTTCTGGATTACGGCTTTTGCCTCCGCTACTCATGACATAGCTGCCGACGGATTCTATATGCTGGCCCTTCCGACGAAGGAACAGTCAGTCTTTGTAGGTATAAGAAGCACATTCTATCGCCTTTCATCCATTTTCGGACAAGGCGTGCTGGTGGTGATTGCCGGAGTGCTCGAGAGGCGTCTCGGAAATGTGCCGCAGGCATGGTCCGCCACGCTTGCCGCTGCCGCCATTCTGTTTGCTGCACTGACCCTATGGCATTCTTTCGCCCTTCCTCGCCCGAAGGCAGACAGCAGCCGTCCGGACGGTAATACGGCATCCGGTATCCTGAAGGAATTCTGCAGGACATTCCTGACATTCTTCAGTAAGAAACATGTGTGGCTTGCAATGATCTTCATGCTGCTTTACCGTCTTCCGGAAGCGTTTCTCGTAAAGATGATGAATCCTTTCCTCCTCGATCCTGTGTCGCAGGGAGGCCTCGGACTTTCTACCGAGACTGTTGGAATCGTATACGGCAGTGTCGGTGTGCTTGCTCTGACGGCAGGTGGAATCCTTGGAGGCATAGCGGCTTCAAGATGGGGATTGAAACGCTCGTTATGGCCTATGGCTATGGCTCTCACGCTTCCATGTCTGTCATTTGTCTTCCTCGCTGCATTCCAGCCCCAGAACTTGTGGCTGATAAGTTCATGTGTCGCATTAGACCAGTTCGGATATGGCTTCGGATTTACGGCATACATGTTGTATCTGATTTATTTTTCGGAAGGAGAATTCAAGACTGCGCACTATTCTTTGTGTACAGCCTTCATGGCCATGAGCATGATGCTCCCGGGCATGGTTGCCGGTTATGTGCAGGAATCCATAGGCTATGTGAACTTCTTTATTTTCGTGATGGTATGCTGCCTTGCCACTGTGCTGGTGACATCATTGCTGAAAGTTGATCCGGAATATGGAAGAAAATGATTAAAACCAGTTGATTATGAAAAGTTTGAAGTTAATGGCGGCTGTTGCCATGCTCTCATCTGCAGCATGCGGCCCGGCTTATGAAAAGCCTGCAGAAGGCTCATCTACAGGATTCGCCCTTTCGTTCTTCAAGGAAGTGAACAGGAATGTGAAGCCTGGGGAGAATGTCGTAGTGTCTCCATACAGTGCCGGAGTTGTTCTTTCGATGCTTGCGGAAGGTGCGGAAGGTGAAACCAGAGTAGAGTTTGACAATGCCTTGAACGGATGCCTTTTCAAGGCCGAGGAGCTTGGTGATGAGAAGGTCGTGGTGGAATCAGCCAATTCAGTATGGGTAAGTGATGACTTCAGCGTACGAAACCGATATGTGGATCTGCTTTCAAATGACTTCAATGCTTTCATCACCACGCAGAACTTCGCAGATCCGGCTACATTGAAGGCTATCAATAACTGGTGCGCGGAAAACACTTCCGGAAAGATAACTGAAATCATTGACAGGCTTGGTCCGGATATGGTGATGGTTCTTGTCAATGCATTATATTTCAATGGCCCTTGGGAAAAGGCATTCGATCCGGCAAACACGGCGGAAGATGTATTCAAAGGCCGTTCTGGCAATCAGAAGGTGTCGATGATGTCAGCGAAGAAGAAGCTCAATTATGCGGAATATCAGGGATGCCAGATCGCTGAACTTCCATATGCCGGTGGCAATTATTCAATGTTTGTTGTGCTGCCTCCTGCCGGAATGGATGCAGATGCCGTTCTTCCGTATGTGAGCGAATCTGCCTTTGATGCCGCTATGGGAATGTTAGTGCAGAGAGATGTCCGCCTGAAGATGCCTAAATTCAAGCTGGAAACTTCTCTGGTTCTGAACGGAGTGCTTCAGGATATGGGAATCACGAGTGCGTTCTCGACAGCAGCGGATTTTAACGGAATATCGGCCATGGGCCCGTTGAGGCTTGACAAGGTACAGCAGAAATGTTTTATCGAGGTCGCTGAAAAGGGAACGGAAGCGGCAGCGGTTACAAGTGCCCAGATCAGGCTCACATCTGTCCGTCCGGAAGGTGCTCCGGTTGAAATGAAGGTGGACAGGCCGTTTTTCTTCTTTATCGCTGACAGGAATGAAATGCAGATCCTGTTCGCTGGAAAGATAGTTAATATGTAAATTATATCTATGAAAAGATTGCTGATTTTAGGAATCTGCCTCCTGGCCATGCTTACCGGCCGGGAGGCTTTCGCGTCTGAACCGGTGGTAAAGACGGGAATAGAAGTGCTTCGCGATCGTGGTTTTGAAGAATTGAAGGGCCGCAGGGTCGGTCTCGTCACCAATCCGAGCGGTGTCGATGCCCATCTGCGTTCTACCATCGACATCCTGTTCAATGCTCCGGAAGTCGAGCTTGTGGCCCTGTATGGCCCGGAGCATGGCGTCAGGGGAGATGTCTATGCGGGAGGTCACGTTACAGATGCCGTTGATGCGGCAACCGGACTTCCGGTGTATTCGCTTTACGGACCGACAAGAAAACCTGCACCGGAGATGCTTGAGGGTATAGATGTGATGGTATATGACATTCAGGATGTAGGTGTCCGTTCATATACATACATAAGCACCTTGGGGCTGGTGATGGAGGCTTGCGGTGAAAAGGGAATAGAGGTTATGGTCCTGGACCGTCCTAATCCTCTGGGTGGAAACAAGATTGAAGGATGTGTGGTCGAGCCGGGCTTCTTTTCGTTTGTCAGCCAGTACCGCATACCATATGTCTATGGACTTACAGTGGGTGAGGTGGCGATGATGATAAATGAGGAAGGCATGAATTGCGGACAGAAGGGAACCCGGGAACCGGCGCATTGCAAACTGACAGTCATCCCTATGGAAGGCTGGACAAGAGATATGTTGTATGAGGATACAGGTCTGCCGTGGGTGCTTCCTTCTCCGAACATTCCTTTCAAGGATACACCTGTGTATTATGCCGCTGCCGGAATCTGCGGTGAGTTGTACGGCTTCCTGAATATCGGTATCGGATATACCCTCCCGTTTCAGGTCTTTTCTGCGACCTGGCTTGATGCAGTGCGCCTTAAGGAACGTCTGGAAAGCTATGAGCTTCCCGGAATATCTTTCCGTACAATATGGTTCAAGCCATTCTCCGGAAGCCAGAAAGGAGAACTTGTCCAGGGTGTCCAGTACTTCTTCACTGACTATGAACAGGCCCGTATCACAGAGACCCAGTTCTATGTGATGCAGGCGGTTGCGGAACTGTATCCTGACAGGAAGGCATTCGAGATCATAAAGGGCTACGGTCTCTTTGACAAGGTGTGTGGCACGGATTATGTTAGACATGAAATTCAGAAGCATTACAAGGCTTCTGATATTATCGGGTATTGGCGGAAAGATGAAGATGCTTTCCGCGCATTGTCGCAGAAATACCACATCTATTAATCCTTAAACTTTTACTTTTATGGGAACAATCAGGACAACACTTGCCGCAATGCTTGCAACATTGGCATTAGTGGCTTATCAGGCTGATGCGGATGCCCAGACCCGCAGAGCAGAATCCCGTAATTCGTCGTCATCGAGACCGGCATCGGGAAATACAGGTGTAAGAAGGACTGCTCCCGGCTCAACTTCAAGATCTTCGGTTGCAAGACCTTCGTCAGGAGAGGTGTCAAAGCCATCTGTAAATGTGGAGAGAAATCCTTCTGTAGTCAGGAAGGGTACTGTCACAGCAAAAAAGCCTTCAGCATCGGTCGGCAGTCATTCCGCTACGGATTCGAAACCTTCGGCAACAGTGAGCAGACCTTCGTCCGCACAGAGGCGTCCGGCTGCGAAAGCCGACAGAAACAATACGAGACCGTCACAGAAACCGGATTTCAGGAAAGGGAATGACAGACCGATGGCCGTGCAGCGTCCGGGCAACAGACCTTCACAGGTCAGACTGCATCCTCGCAAGAGGGATTTCGTGGTTTACGACAGACCATCGCAATTCTGGAGCAGACATGACCATTGTTACGGTCACAGGGTAAGGGTACTTCCTTCATATGTGAAAAGGCATGTTTGTTTCGGCGTGACATACTATTGTTACAATGACATATGGTACAGGCCGTTCGGAGGATATTATGTGGTATGCCGCCCTCCTTTCGGAACTGTCCTGGCCGCAGACCTTATCGCAGATATCGCATGGACGGCAGTGAGGATCTCATATTACAATACGGTGGCCGATACCTTCAGGACAATAAATGAGAATAATGAGTATATCGCCCGTCAGAATGAGGTCATAGCCCAGAACAATGCTGTCATAGCAGCACAGAATCAGACAATCGCGATGAATCAGCAGCTTGCGGCGCAGGCATATGGCCTTGCTGACGAACTTGGACTTGTACAGAGCTATGCTGCTGCAGATTCTGAATACTATTATCAGGACGGAGTGTTCTATGTGCAGGACAAGAACGGAGAGTATAAGGTCATAGTTCCGCCAGCGGGAGCATTGGTTGAGGCCCTTCCAGATGATTTTGATACGGTGACTCTCAACGGGGAGGAATATTATAAAGTCGATGACACTGTCTACAGGGTGACAGTCGCTGAAGGCAAACCGTATTTCGAAGTTCTCGGACAGATGTACAGCTGATCAGAGCCTTCCGTAAGTTTCGTTGAGTATAGAGGCGTCGCCTGAAGAGAAGAGGGAGATTTCAAATCCCTCTTTTTTTATGAGTTTTTCTTCCTGCATCACCTTCATGAGCTGTTTTGCTACAGCTGGAGCCGGGTCTATTATCTGGATCTCTCTGCCAGGACAGATCTGTGCTGCTACTGCAAGGATGGTTTCCGAAAGGAAAGGATAGTGAGTGCATCCTAAAACGATTCTGTCTGCTCCCATATCCAGCAATGGCTTGAGGCTTTCCCTTATTGTACTCTCTGCTGTCTCTCCCTTCAGGTGTCCGCTTTCGACAAGTTCCACGAATCCCTTGCCGACATGTTCGGCTATCTGGACTCCTTCTGAATATTTTTCCCTGGTATTAAGATATTTGTCTGCCTTGAGAGTGCCTGCTGTAGCCAGTACGCCCACCACTCCTGTCCTGGTGCTTGCTGCCGCCGGCTTGATCGCCGGTTCCATGCCGATGAACCGGATATGGGTGTATTCGTCTCTCAATGCGGATATGGCTGCGGCTGTAGCAGTATTGCATGCCACGACGATGATGTCTGCTCCTTTTCCGATCAGGAATCCGGTTATTTCGCGTGCTCTCCGGACTATATATTCCCGGGTCTTTTCCCCGTATGGACAATGAGCATTGTCGGAATAGTATATGTATTTCTCGTCGGGCAGTATCTTTCGGATTTCCCTGAATACGGAAAGGCCCCCGACTCCCGAGTCAAATATTCCTATCATGCTCTTGTCAATTTGTTTATGATTTCAAGCTCTTCTGCACTGAAACGGGTGTTGTCTGCAGCCTTAAGGTTGTCCATCAGCTGTGATGTGCTGCTTGCTCCGACTATTACAGAAGTCACTAGGTCGTCTTTCAGGACCCATGCCAATGCCATCTGGGCCAGGCTCTGTCCTCTTTCGTCTGCCAGGGCCTTGAGACCCTTGAGCCTTTGTATCAGGTCAGGGGTTATGGAATCCTTCTTGAGTGATGCGTCTCTTGATGCTCTTGAGTCGGAAGGTATGCTTTCAAGATATCTTCCTGTAAGAAGTCCCTGGGCAAGAGGGGAAAATGCTATGAATCCTGAACCATGTTCCCTGGCCTGTGAGAGGAGACCTTCGGTTTCGGGGTCTCTGTGCATCATGTTGTATTTCACCTGGTGAAGCAGGCATGGTACATCATGACTCTTCAGATAGCTGTATGCTGTTGCAGCTGCTTCTGCAGGATAGTTGGATATTCCGGCATAGAGCGCCTTGCCGCTTCTTACGATGTCCACGAGTGCCTGCATGGTCTCTTCAAGAGGGGTGTCAGGGTCGAAGCGGTGAGAATAGAAGATGTCCACATAGTCCAGCTTCATTCTCTTGAGACTCTGCTCAAGGCTGCTGATGAGATACTTGCGTGAGCCTTTGTCTCCATATGGGCCTGGCCACATGTCATAGCCGGCTTTGGTGGATATGAAAAGTTCATCTCTGTACGGGCGCAGGTCGCTGTCCATGATACGGCCGAATGTGGCCTCTGCGCTGCCATATGACGGACCGTAGTTGTTGGCGAGGTCGAAATGGCATATTCCGTTGTCAAATGCGTGAAGTATCATTTCCCTGCTTCTGGCAAGTGGTGCTGTGTCACCGAAGTTCTGCCATAGGCCGAGTGATATTTCAGGGAGAATGATTCCGCTGCTGCCGCATCTGCGGTACTTCATTCCGTTTTCATAGCGGTCTTCTGCCGCTGAATATACTGGATTAATCATGATCTGAACTTTTGTCTTACAAAGATATTCAAAATTCCTCTTTAATTGGCTATCATTTTCTTTTTGATTAATTTTACGCCTTTATTTTATCATACAGCCTATGTCATTGTTCATTCCAAAAGGTTATCATAATATTCTTGGCAATATTGAGAATACGGAAAAGGCCATCAAGGCTCTCAAAGATATGTTTCAGGACAATCTGTCGGCCCAGCTGGCTCTTCTGCGTGTGACCGCGCCTATGGTCGTGTTGAGCGGTACAGGTATGAATGACGACCTGAATGGTGTGGAAAAGCCTGTTTCCTTTGCTGTCAAAGGTGTGGGAAACAACCAGGCGGAAGTAGTGCATTCTTTAGCAAAGTGGAAAAGGATGAAGCTGGCGCAGATGAATACGCCGGTGGGACGCGGCATCTATACTGATATGAATGCATTGCGTCCGGAGGAGGAACTTGACAATATCCATTCGATATACGTGGACCAGTGGGACTGGGAGAAGGTTATCAGCAGCGAGCAGAGGAACCTCTCTTTCTTGAAGAGCATGGTCAGGAGAATTTATGAGGCCATCAAGGTGACGGAAAACAAGCTTTATGTGGAGTTTCCCCAGATTGAACCGATGCTTCCGGAAGATATATTCTTTATCCATTCCGAAGAACTTCTGCAGATGTACCCGGACCTTTCGCCAAAGCAGAGAGAGAATGAAATCACGAGAAAGCACAAGGCCGTGTTCATAATCGGTATAGGATCGCCGCTGTCTGACGGCAATCCTCATGACGGTCGTGCGGCTGACTATGATGACTGGTCTACTGTAAATGAAGACGGCTATGTCGGCCTGAACGGAGACCTGATGTTGTGGAATCCGGTTCTTGAAATGGCTTTTGAGATCTCAAGTATGGGAATAAGAGTGGACAGTGCGGCCTTGGCAAGACAGCTTTCATTCAGAGACGAGGAATATAAGTCGGATCTGCAGTATCACCGTATGCTTCTTGACGGCAGGCTGCCTCTTACAATAGGCGGAGGTATCGGCCAATCGCGTCTTTGCATGTTCCTTTTGAGAAAAGCTCACATCGGAGAGATCCAGAGCAGCATATGGCCTGATGACATGAGGATTCAGTGTCACCAGGCCGGTATAGAAATTGTCTGAAAATCAGATTAATATACTCCGACTTCGTCGAGGAAGAACCATGACGGGAAGCCGATTCCGTAATGCCAGTAAGGGCATTCGATGGTGCCGTCGATCTCGATCTTGATATATCTGGCCTTCACCGGTTCAGCGCTTTCCGCTGTGCCTTTTGTGAATTTCACTCTTACATCCCTGTCTTCCGCGATTGTGAATGTTCCGAAGTCCGTGAACTCTGTTCCGTCACATGAAATGCTGAATCTGCCGCCTTTCGGAAGAAGAACCCATGCTCCGAGCTGGTGGAGGAAGTCGCATTCGATCTTGCTGAATTCCTTTTCTTCATTCATGTCGAGTATGAAGGCTGCATCCGTACCTTCCCATCCTACCCAGCTTTCCACATATGTCGATCCTCCGTAGAGGCCGTCTGTAAGTGCTGTTTCGCCAAGCTGCTGATATTTCTTGTGAGGAGGCAGTATCCATGTCACTTTTGAGCCTTTTGCCTTGCTTCTTGTCTGCTGCGGGAGGAATCTTTCCCTGTAAAGACTGCAATATTCCAGAGGAGTGTTCCTTCTTTCGTTTATCGAAGGAACCTCGTATCTTTTCGCGCGCTCTTCAAATAGATTGAGCTTGCGGGTTATCTCGTCGATATCCATGTCGCTGTATGTCCTTGCTATTTCAAGCTCGGAGAACATGAGGCTCAGTCTTGACATTCTTACCCTGTCGAGCTTGACCGGATCGTCAGCGACGGCAGCCTCGGCATTGTCGAATATTTCGTTGTATTTCTTTATGAGATGCGGGTTGAGCATGCCGTCTTTATGTGTGATGGCGGAGTCATATATCCAGAGTTCCTTTCCGCTTGCAAGCAGTCCGCCTTCGAGCATCTTCAGGTAATTGTTGATGTATGGGCCGGCCTTGCCGTAATATCCGTTGAGGAATGTGGTCATGAGAGCCTCCATATCCTGGTATGGGTCCCACATGAGTTTGGACAGCAGATATGCTCTCAACTCGGAAAAGTCTCCTCCCTTTGATCCGTTGACCTGCGAGAAATGCATCGTTACATTGTTCTCCTTGAAAAGCTGCATGTTCTTCTGCATGATGTGGAAGTTCGGGAACGGTGTGAGATAGCCGTCGAAGTTGATGCCGTAATCCCAGAGGAAGATGTTCTCGGAAATTTCAGACCATCCTTCCATAGCCCTCACGAATTCTTTTCCTGACGCATTGTCTGTGAGAGGGACCTCTCTCTTGCAGTCGATGTCGCACAGCATGATGTTCACATTAGGAAGGGGCTTTACATGTTTAGGAGGCTGCATTGTGAAAAGGTATGCGAGAGTTGAGAACTCCTTGTCCGGGAATCTCTCGGCGAGCTTGTTGAGGAAACGGATGTAGTTTCCTGAAGGGGCTCCCTCATATTCCTCGACAGCCTTGCATTCAGGGCATGCACAGTGGGTGAAGTTTCCGTCGTTCTGGCTTACGGAAATCATCTTGAGTTCCGGATTGGCCTTGAATATGGAGTCGAGCTTTTCCACTACGGCGTCGAAGACTGCAGGGTTGGTCAGACACCACTGGCTGTTGTGTCCCGGACGGCGCTGTCCATTGATGAACGAGTAGTATTCCGGATGGGTCTTGCCGTATTTGTCTGAAGGAAGGATGCGGTTGAATGTGTGTACCCACATCATGTCAATGAATTCCTCGTTCGGGTTTTCATATCTGTACCAGAGCTTGAAAATCGGGTCCTGAAGACCATAGCTCTGCGACTGCCTGTACCTGAAGGCCGGAGTCTCCTTGATATGGATTTCCGGAAGCTCGATGTCTTCGGAAGGGGTGAGGTCATAGGTCTCGTAAGCCCAGTATGACACACCGAGATATTTTTCGAGGAGAGTCACTACGCCATAGATGGCTCCCTTGTCTCCTCCGGTCTTGATGTAAAGGTTGCCGTCTTTCGTGTCGATGCTGAATCCGTCTTCGCCGACGTCTTCGGCTGCCTGTCCTCCGATGAAGACATTGTGCTTGGATTCAGTCTGATCAGTGACAGGGAGCTCGGCTCCGCTTATTCTTTTTACGAAGTCCTGTAGGAGTTCTGCCGCCTGTTTAGTACGGGCGTCTTCATCGACAAGCACGATGGCTGCCTTCGCCTTTGACTTCTTGACCAATGTCGTCTGCGCCGAGAGACCGGCTGCGAATAGTGAGCACAGCAGGACTGCTGCGACGGTTGTTATGCGTCTCATGTGTGTTATGGTTTTATGTGTCTCCACAAATATAATCATTTGTTTTTGCTTCTGTAGGAAAAATCCTTAAATTTGTGTGTTTTATGGATGCCGGTGATTACCCGGTTTTTTGTGATTGAAATGGTAGGAACTGAACAGATTAGAGACCTGCAGCAGCGTGTGGAGACGCTGGGAAGGTGTATTGATATTGACGGCAAGCGTGCCGATGTAGCTGCGAGACAGGAGAAGACTCTTGCGGCAGATTTTTGGGATGATCCGAAAGAGGCGGAAAAGTTCCTCAAGGATCTGGCAGGAGTGAAGTTCTGGGTGACAGGATTTGACAAGGTCGCGACCGGAGTCGAGGATCTGAATGTGCTTCTTGACTTCGCGAAAGAAAGCCTTGCGGGTGCAGATGACGAGACTACTGCGGAAGTGGAGGAGCTCATGGAGGCCTTCAATGCCGTACAGGAAGATCTTGAGGCTCTTGAACTCCGCAACATGCTTGGCGAAGAGGGTGACAATCTTGGAGCCGTGCTTACGATCAATTCGGGAGCAGGAGGAACAGAGGCGAATGACTGGTCGGCGATGCTTATGCGCATGTACATCCGTTGGGCGGAGCGAAACGGATACAAGGTTACGATAACAGACGAACTGGAGGGTGAGGATGCCGGAATCAAATCGGTTACAATGCAGGTTGAGGGTGATTATGCCTTCGGTTATCTCAAGGCCGAGAGCGGTGTGCACAGGCTTGTGCGTATCTCGCCGTTCAATGCGCAGGGAAAACGCCAGACCACATTCTCGTCAGTGTTCGTATATCCTCTCGTGGATGATTCGATTGAGATCGAAATCAATGCGGGAGACCTTGAGTGGGATACATACCGTTCAAGTGGAGCAGGCGGTCAGAATGTAAATAAGGTGGAGACAGGTGTGCGCGTAAGGCATATCCCTTCAGGAATAGTAGTGGAGAACACAGAGACGCGTTCGCAGCTGGACAACAGGCAGAATGCCCTCCGTATCCTCAAGTCCCGACTTTATGACATAGAACTCAAGAAACGTCAGGAAAAGCAGGCGGAGCTTGAAGGTCAGAAGAAGAAGATTGAGTGGGGATCGCAGATCCGAAGCTATGTGCTTCACCCGTACAAGATGGTCAAGGACCTCCGTACCGGTCACGAAACATCCGATACGCAGGGGGTACTTGATGGAGACCTGAATGATTTCATGAAGGTTTTCCTTATGGAGAACAATAAATAATTCTTATTTGAATGTTTGATAGGGGACATAGATGCGGCTATATGTACCTTGCTGTCCTTTTGGGATCTATAGGTATGCTCCTGTCATGCGCACAAACGGATGATCCTGGTCCGGACGAAATTTCCCTTGTCTTGTCTGCTGACAGGAAGGAAATCGTTGCGGACGGACAGGAGGCCGTTGAGTTCACGGTAAAGGCTGACGGAGTGGTGGTAACTTCTTCCAGCCGGATATTTTCAGGTGACGATATTCCTCTTGATGGCAATGTCTTTACTTCCTCGGTAGCGGGGGAGTATGTCTTTTATGCCGTATATGAAGATGCAGTGTCAAATGAGGTGGCGGTCGTAGTTCTTGAAAAAACGGAACAGCCTGGTAGACCTGATGGTCCGGAGCAGCCGGTGGACCCTGAAGAACCAGGTCAGCCTGTTGATCCCGAGGAACCCGAAGTTCCGGTGGATCCTGTAGATCCCGAAGAACCCGAGGGGCCGGTAGACCCTGTGGAACCAGGAAAGCCTGTTGATCCCGAGGAACCGGAACAGCCGGCAGAGGGCAAGAGTATAGTGTTCGTCGAAGGTGTGACTGCTGCATCAGGATGGTATGATGTCAATAAGATGGGTGACGGAACTATGAACGGTGATGTCAATATGTGCTGGGCGGCGGCATCTGCAAATATGATCCAGTGGTGGCAGGACAGATATGTGGCGGCAGGAAAGTCGCTCCCTGCTTCAGCTGTTACAGGCCCCGGAACGGTTCATGTTGCTGCAGCCGGCAGGAAATACGAACTCGCCCTTATGGAGATGTATCATTCACAATGGAACAATGATAAGGGCTGTCATACGGCTGAAAGCATTCCATGGTATTTCGAAGGAGTGAATTACGGACAGACCGCGACAGCTGGTTCGCAGGCATATCCTTTGACCGACGGAGGCTATTGGAAGGATGTGTGGACCACGGTATATCCTCATCTTTACCATGGATACACATATATGTTCGGCTGGTACACAGACCTGTATACCGCAGAATATACGGCATATGAGCATTGGGGTAACGGATCTTCGCTTTCGGGAACCCAGAGACATAAGAAATTCTCCGAACTGATCGTGCAGTTTGTAGACCGGGGAATCGCATCCATGGCTGTGACGCTGAACAAGAACGGAGGGCTGCATCATGCTACGACTGTGTGGGGATATGAGATCGACAACAGCACAGGTCTTCTTACGCGACTTTGGATTACGGATTCGGATGATCTCATAAACGAGCCGAAGCAGCAGCTTCTGAACGAGTATGAAGTCAGCTACAACACAGGCGACAGTTTCATAACATTGAGCTCCAGCTCTGTGCGTTATGGAAAATGCTATGTCATCTCCCTTAATCCCTTCTCCGGATACGGTTCGGGAGACTGACGGAATGGAAAAATGAACCTGTCGTCCATGAAAACGGCGGTTTTCGTGGATAAGACCATCAAAATGAGCCTGCCGTCCAATAAAAGGGGCGTTTTTGTGGATGTGGTCCGGAATATTTGTTATATTTGCATGATGTCTTGAGGTTTCTCGAGACGATAGAAGAAATATAAACTGACATTATAAAAAATGGCTGAATTTAAAGATGGAATACCCATTTTGATACAGCTTTTTGAAGTTGATAAGTACAGGTTTTGCAAATAGAGAAAAACTGCATATCTTTGCAAAGTCAATAGGGGAATTCGTAGAAGGGATGACAACCCTTATCGCTCAGGCGGTTCCGAGCCCCAAAGTCTAGCCACCGCATTTGCGGTGGTTTTTTTATTTTGAGACCGAACCTAATGCAGTGAGACAGTACTGAGCCTTTTCCTGAGTGGTCTTCTGTACTCCGACAGTCAGTTTTATCCCGTCATATAGCAGAATCAGAAGTTTGGAGTAAGGCTTCTGGTTCTTGTCGCCAGGTTTTGTCGGTTTCTCCTCTTTGAAGACAGCCTTCTCCATTACTTCTGTCAAACGGAATACAGCAAGGGTAGATTCGTATCTTCTTGCAGCCTTGTTGTATGTTTCGTTGATGGATTGATATTTGACGCAGATATAGTCCTGAAGATCTTCATTCCATATCTTCTTGTCCGGATGCTCACTGATCCACTTCGCATAAAAGTCCTTGATGATCTTCTCTCGGGCTTTGATATCCTCCTTCCTCGTTCCGGCAGGAATCGTAATTCCATTATTTTCCATAGGGCAAATATA
>JAFYLU010000007.1 GCA_017550025.1 Bacteroidales bacterium
ATTCATGCTTGTCCGATTCTAATGTCGGCAGCAAATATGCGAAATCAATTCAAATCGACACGCGGCGTTTTCTGTTATATTTAATTATATATTAATAAGTTACAAAGGTTTGTCAAAAAATCTTTTGGACACTAGTGAAATTTTTTCTTTTTTTTAAACAAACCGTTATTTCATTTGACGAGCTGAACCTGTCAGCACTTATAAAAGGAAATATGACGGGTCATATTCAGAAACTGATCCATACATTGACCAACCTGGATATGAACTATAGTTTTGGGCACTTCCTGCAGGTACATATATTTTCGCAGATCCGAAAACTTTAGCAGGTTCGCCATTCATAGAAGGAACAGTCGGTGGTTCAGGTGACATAAAATACACAGTAGCGTTAACCCATTGAAACGCCCAATTGTATATGTATTCTACAGTAGAAGGAATAACAACAGATGACAGTGAGGAACATGAACTGAAGGCAGCCTCCTCAATATTCTGTAATCCGCGAGACAGGCTTATTTCTGACAACTTTGAACAATACGCAAAAGCTGATGAACCGATTTTTGTCACGTCATAGGGAAGGTTTATACTTACAAGTTTAGAACAACTGTCAAAAGCATTGTCGTCTATAACAGCCATGCTTTCCGGAAGTGTCATGCTCGTAAGTTTAGTATTACTTCTGAAAGAATAAGGAGGAATACTTGTAATATAGCCCTGGATAACCATTTTACCGGCACCTCCGTTATATTCATTACTCTTCACTGTCCAGCCATTATTCGGAGTGATGATCTGTCCGTCCGATGTGGTATATGTTATGGTCGTCGTAGTTGTCTGAGCCGGACTATTGCCATTTGACTTTATTATATTATTATACCTCGACCACTTGTTCTTATACGCATCAAGAGCCTCACTGTAGACATAAACATTGACTCCGGAGCCATCGTAATTATAGAAAAGGCTAGAATTTTCTATATTCGGAGGGAGAACCGACTGCAAATAAACATCGGTCAGACTTCGACAATAAAATGCATCTCCGCCGATATATGAGACAGCGCTTGGGATCGTAATACTCTGGAGGCTATGACATCCATAGAAAGCACAATGATGGATTATTCCGACTGTACTGCTTAAAGTAACGCTGCTGAGGTCTTGACAATAATCAAAAGCATACTGACCTACGCTCTTTGTACCCTCCGGAATAATGACACTTGTAAGACCGGTTTTCTGGAATGCGTGTCCCTCAATAACCTTGACACTGGAAGGGATAGTGACACTTTTCAAGTTGGTGGCACGATAGAATGCTCCCCAGCCGACCGCCTTTACTCCGTCAGGAATCACATAATCAGATGACTCGCTGCCGACAGCATATGCCATGAATACGTCTCCGACAACAAGGCCTTTACCGTCGTCAGTCGCAAATTTACCACTGAATTCCTTAAGGGTAGTACATCCATAGAAGGCATTTTCATAGACATGATCTGCTCCTTCCGGAATCGTTATACCTGTCAAAATTAATTCGAAATCTTGACAGGCTCCATATGGATGCCGACATGGGTATCAGGGCCGAATTCTGACTTGAGCCTTTTCTCGACCTCGGTAGCTACTGCATGGGCATCTTCCAAAGTAGTCTGCCCGTCCATCCGGAGATGTACTTCAATTGCAATGTTACTGCCGATGCGTCGTGTGCGGAGATGGTGCGGATAGCTGACTTCTGGAACCGAATCTATAATATCGAGAATCTGCTTCTCTGTTTCTGCCGGCAGAGAGCGTTCGAGAAGCTCGTCAACACATGGTTTTATAAGGTCAAATGCGACCTTGATGATGAATGCACTGACTGCAATGGCTGCAATCGGGTCAAGGATACGCCATTTTTCTCCGAGAAAGATTGCGCCTCCGATACCCACCAGAGTTCCGATTGATGAAAATGCATCGCTTCTATGGTGCCAGGCATTAGCAATGACAGCCTGCGAATTGAGATTCTTCCCTACGCGGACGGTATATCTATACAGGATTTCTTTTGAGACGATCGACACGGCTGCTGCTATCAAAGCGACCATGCTTGGTTCCGGAAGTATGGCCCCGTTGATCACATCAGCAACTTTCCTCGCTCCGCTGACCAGCAGACCGATGCCGACAGCGAAAAGCGCTATGCCGATCAAGGCTGTAGCAAGCGTTTCATATTTACCGTGGCCGTATCTGTGGTCGTCATCTTCAGGCTTGCCTGAAATCCTTACAAACAATATCACGATGATATCCGTCACAAAGTCTGACAATGAGTGCACGGCATCCGCCACCAAGGCAGAGCTATGCCCCAGGATTCCTGCGATGAACTTGAAGACCAGAAGAAGGAAGTTGACTATGCTTCCGATCCATGTGACCCTGAAGATGGACTTTTCTCGTGAATTTATGCTCATATTCCTGTTATTTCCTTGACACGATTGTTCCGGTAGCCTGATTGGTCGGCATAACGAGAATTTCCGCGACCTGCATATGTTCAGGTGCCGATGCTGCAAAGTATGCCACTTCTGCTATGTCATCACCTGTAAGCGCCTTTATACCCTTATATACATTGTCAGCCCTTTCCTTGTCGCCACGGAATCTCACCACCGAAAAATTCGTCTCGACCAGCCCCGGCTTGATGTTGGTAACCCTGACAGGCGTATCCACAAGATCTATGCGCAAACCGTCAGACAGTGCCTTTACAGCTGCCTTGGTCGCACAATACACACTTCCTCCGGGATATGCTGCATCTCCGGCAATGGAACCGATATTGATAATGTGACCGCAGCCACGCTCTACCATTCCCGGCACAATAAGACGTGTCATTGACAGCAAGGCCTTTATATTGGTATCTATCACAATATCCCACTCATCAATGTTTCCTTCGTGCTCCTTGTCAACTCCCACAGCAAGACCTGCATTATTTATCAGGATATCGATTGACTTCCATTCAGCCGGCAATGCCTCTAAAGCATCTGCCGCCGCCTTTCGGTCGCATACATCAAAAGGCACCACAATGCAATCGGCATTATATTCACTCTTCAGTTCTCCTGCAAGAGATTCAAGCTTGTCCGTGCTGCGTGCGTTCAGAATCACATGCGCTCCCTGCGAAGCAAACTTTCTTGCACATCCTGCTCCAATTCCGCTGGAGGCACCGGTTATCAAAACTGTCTTGTTCATATGGTGATAAATTATATTTTTGATTATCAGACTATTGGTTGGAAAACTGTATGCTTCGGACAATGTTGTCGCAATCATTGATGAATGATTCATCCGGTTTTCCGCTCAAATTGTCCTTTAATATGACAACGCGTACATATGTGCTGTCATGAAGGATGTCATAGATAGCCCTGAATTCATTGAAAGTATCACCGTCTTGCCTGCCGACAATACGTATGGCTTCAATATCATCAAAATGTATGGTACGGGCACTGTCGAAGACCTCATTGGTGAATATTCCCTTGAACTCGTTCTTGACATATCCGCTGAAATCCGCTTCCGTCCAATCTTCCGGTTTCCATCCGGTTCTTATATGGACATATATGACTTTGGATCTTGAGAATGCATATAATCTGTAATATGAATCACCCTCCGAGGTCTCTTCTATCGGAGTGAGGCCTCCCGGAAAAGTGATCGTAAAATCAGCCTCCTCTACCAAATATGTCTGCTCCGGCTGTTCAGGGCCATATCTACCTGCGGTTTTAAGTGAGAGTATTCCACAGCAGAGAGCCAATCCTACGAAAACATAAGCCAGACCGAATATCAGCAGATCCTTTTTATCACTTTTCTTCAGAGACAGATACCCATTAAGAGAAACCAGGCAACAGGCAGCGCAGCCCATCACTCCGAGAGACATCATGAATATCCGGGAAACTATCGGGTCCTGTCCCTCTCCCGGTATGACCTCATCATTCACATACATATATATGCAGGCCACAGCAAGGCCTATCGCGCAAATACCAGATATGAGGGCTGCTATTTTACGGCTTGATGCATAAAATTCATTGTTTTCCGGGGTATGTTGAGTCTTGTCCATCTTCATGCGTTTGCACAAAAATAGCAAAAAAACAGACACCGCCGAAAGGATGTTCATTTTAAGGTATTGGTTCTGGATGCCCGATCAGGTCGGGCATGACTCAACCGTGATTGTACGAAACCATGAGTGTTGTTTGTTTAAAAAACTTTTGCGAAATTTGTTGATTAGTGAAAAAACTTAAATACTATTAATATGAAAGCCATCAAGAAAATTCTTTCAATTCTATTGATAATCCTGACCGCATTGCCATTGGCTGCACAGGAAGAAAGAACAATAAAGAGAAAAGTTGCCATCGGACGCTTTTCAAATGAGACACAGTACTCTAAAGGATTGTTCTATGATAAAGAGAATGACCCTATGAGAAAACAGGCTTTAGACATTCTCTCTTCCAAACTTGCTGCAAGTGGAAAGTTTATCCTTCTTGAAAGAGAAGATCTTGATATCCTTGTCAAGGAGGCAGGTGCAGACATGAACAAAATCGGAGCAGATTATATCATTTTAGGTTCCATAACTGAATTCGGAAGAAAAACCGAAGGTGAACAGAAAGTATTCTCTTCGACCAAAACCCAGACTGTAGAGGCTGGTGTAAGCATAAGGTTGGTAGAAGCCGCTACAGGCCTGATCATCTATTCAGATGAAGCGAAAGGTTTTGCAGAAACATCAAGCAAACAGACAATGGGACTTGGCGGATCTGCAGGATATGACGCTACTTTGAGTGACAAGGCCATTTCAGCAGCACTGTCACAGCTTGTTGAAAACATAATCAACAAGTGCATGGACAAGCCTTGGAAATCATATGTCCTTTCTGTTGAAGACGGAGCCTATATCATCTCTGGCGGTGCATCACAAGGTATTGTCGCCGGCGATAAGTTCAATCTATACAAGAAAGGCAAGACAGTAAAGAACCCGCAGACAGGAATGAATGTAGAGCTTCCGGGTGTAAAGATGGGCGAGGTCACAATTCTCACTTCATTCGGAGATACTCCGGAGACAGAACTCTCATATTGCTCATATGAAGGTGAGGCGATTGATGCAGAAAACCTGAACAATTACTATATAATGGACAAATAGCATGAAGAAGTTTATTTTCATCGCGACTTTATCAGTATTGCTGACAGGTTGCGGAGTCGGCTCATATTCTGTTCAGTCAGGTATCGAAGATGCTGCTTACATATCATTTACAGATGATGTAAAGCAAGAGATCATTGTCAATGTCGACAACAAGACATACAACATCAACACAGTAAGACAGAAAGCATATAAGAACGACAGAAACATCAAGCAGACTGCAGGCAACACCATCAGGCTGACTCCCGGACAGCACAATGTTTCAGTTCTGGTCAATGGCAGCGAAGTATATAGCCATAAGATATTCCTTTCAACAGGTGAAACAAAGATCATTGAGTTATGAAAAAATTATTCGTTCTACTGCTGGTGACATTCTGTCTGACCTCATGCGGCCTGACGTCTTCTCTTTATTATTGGGGCGGGACTCAAAATGGTGCGACAACCTATGAGAACCTGGCATATAAGAACTATGACAAGCAGACTCCTGAAAGCATCTGCAAGCTCATATGCATGTATGAGGACATCGTGACATATCCTGGCGGCAGCCGCAACATGCCTCCTCCGGGGATTTGTGCAGAATACGGATACATGCTGCTCATTCCTGAAAATGCAGAAATCTTTGCCAAACATGCCACTTCCATGCAGAAAAGGACTTTTGCTTCAACAGAATATGCGACATTCTTCCCGGTGAAAGGAAAAGAATTGATGCTCAAAGAGATCGAGCTCTATCCTGAATCGGCGAAATTCATTGCTCCTTTGATTGAAAGACTCTGTAATTGATTTGCCTTATGAAAAGAGTGATATATTTCTTATTCGCATGCCTTTCATTTACCTCATGCGGTATGATGGATTTCGTTACAAGGGAGTCACAATATGCAAAAATGTATGAAGAAAAGCCAGTAACTCTGCTTGTGATGCCGCCGATCAATAATTCCACAAATGTTGAAGCCAAAGACCTTCTCTACACTTCGATCAGCAGGCCTTTGGCAGAAGCAGGGTATTATGTCATTTCCCCACTTCTTGCAATGGATATTCTAAAAGCAGAAAGCGCATATGATTCAGAAAACTTCTTTGATGCTCCTCTGACTGCATTCAACAACTACTTTGGAGCCGATGCTGTAGTTTTTTCAATTATTGACAGCTGGGCGAAAAAGGGTTTAGGAATACAGACAAAGATCAGGTATGTGATCAAGTCAGTCTATACAAACGAAGTCCTTTTTGACAGAAGCTGTGATCTTTATCTTGATCTTTCAATTGATTCAGGCTCTGGCGGTGCTTTAGGTGCACTGATTGACCTTGCCGCATCTGCCATCAACACAGCAGCTACAGATCATATCATAGCGGCTCGCAAAGCCAATTATTATATCCTCCGTGACATTCCACGCGGCAAATATAGCCCGGACTACATGTCAGACAAGGATATTATTGCGGAGGAAAAGGACGTTGTCACTATTGTCAAATAGCCGTCATATGTACATGAGACTTCTTTTAACCATTATTTCTGCGCTGATAACCTTTGTGCTTATTGCAGGAGGCATCATGCTCTGGATACGACGAAAAGAAACAAATGATTATTCACGCCATGTTCTGGCGATTTTCTGCTGGTTTACGGCTCTGAATTCCTTCTTCTTCATCATCCGACACTGGGTTGGAAATATCGTGGTCAATAAAGGCTTGCTGGAACCCGAGTCTACTTTTGCTTCGATCATAATGCAGATGACATACTTTTTCTATCCTTTAGTGTTCATCCGTTTCATTTCAAAACCAGGCAGAACCCTCGCCATCCTTTTTGCGCCTCCTGCAGCAATTGCATATGTAGGAATGTTCGCAGGTATTCAGTACACTGCACTTGACACATTTGCAGATCTGTTGTATAATATCTGGAAACCGGATGTCATGTTCCGATTGTTTGCAGTTATAGTGATGCTTGTATATTCTTTTGCCCTTTTCCTTGTCCCATATGACTGGCAGAAGAGCGGAGCGGACCGTAAGTTCATACTAAAATATTCGCTGGGATTCTGCTCGATAGGATTACTGCTCTTCGGGTTATTTATTACTCATGCAAGGATTTTCACCATTCTACATCAGTTGAGCATGCTTTTCTTCTTTGTCTGGCTTATATGGTATGAGTTGAAAGAACGTCTCCCGGTACCTGAATACGACAGGATTGGGGGGGGTAAAGATGAACAGTATGATGTTATTGATAAGTTGTGGGTAGATGTGACGCATCTGCTGATAGAACAGCAGGGATGGCGAAATCCCGAACTGAGTCTCCAGTCGCTGTCTGAGGAACTCGCATCCAACCGCACTTATCTCGGCGAAGCATTCAAGAAATTTGCCGGCTGCACATTCAGCGAATATGTGGCAAAGCGACGGATCGAGTATATCGTGTCAGAACTCAAGCGCAATCCTAAAGCAAATCTGCAGGCTCTATTCAGTTACGCTGGGTTCCGACAACGTTCCACAGCATACAGGAATTTTCAGAAAATAATGGGAGTCACTCTGACGGAGTATCTCGAAAATCTCAAATAGCTAAACGGCCTTTTTCCATTGTGAAATAAGGCCGTTTAGCCGTTTTATAGCCTCAATTTATTGGTTTTGTAATATTGCGACACATCTTTTGTCATATTGCAACACATGCCGTTTCGTGTTGTAAAAAAGCAAAAATAAATTTGAATTACCATTTCTTACAAGGTCTTGAAAAGATTTTCCGGGCAGGATTTACATATGAAAACTTCAAATCATATTTTGCTGACCATGATGTGGCTGCTTATGTCTGCTGTCTCTTTTGGACAAACAGCAGATCCATCCAGTCTGCATCATATTGAGAAGCGTTACAACATCTTCTTCCCGATCAACAGTTCATATGTAGACAGCACATTCTCTGACAACTCACATACAATTGAGACAATACGGAAGGATATAAGGAATACATTTACCGGTGACACCACTTTCAACTATCAGACCGATTCTGTCCTTATTATCGCGACCTCATCCCCTGACGGTTCAGTTGAGCTCAACAGGAATCTTTCAAGGAGACGCGCAGAAAGCACAAGCCGGCTTATACAGGAACTGTTTCCGGAAATCATTACATTGAATATCAAGGTCAGGTATCTTGACGAGGATTGGGATGGTCTGCATCAGATTCTCAAGTCGGACCAGAACTTTCCACAAAGACATGAGATGCTCCGGATAATCGAAAGTCCGCTTTCTGCAGACGATAAGGAGAAGTCTCTCCGAGGATGTAGTGAAGGATGGGAATACTTCATCATCAATCATAGCTACGCCCTTCGAAACGCTTCCATTACCCTTACCGTACGCGGAGAACGGGATGAGTATGCCAGAGAACCATCACTTGAGCCAATAGAGCCCCTGTGTTACAAACCTGTTCTTGAAGTACCTCATTCAGACATTGACTGCTATCTGCCTGCCTCGATTTTTCCTGAACGACAAAAGGTTGCAGCAGTCCGCACCAATCTTCTGTCTCCTCTTTCAAACTTCGGAGTCGAAGTATGTATCAACGACCGTTGGTCCGTGGAGGGAGACTATTATTTCCCATGGTTGTGCAGAAAGGATGATCATAAGAATGCCCTGCAGATGCTTGCCTGGGGACTTACCGGACGATACTGGCTTGGGAAGAACCGGACATATACGAGCAGACTCCTGGGGCATTCTGTAGGACTCGGAGCATATGCAGGTTATTATGACTTTGAGCGCAATTATACAGGCCATCAGGGAGAGTTTGCATCTGTATGCCTTGATTATATGTATGCAATGCCTGTATTCAATAACAGGATGCATCTCGAATTCACCGTCGGCCTTGGATATCTCTATTCCTATGCGCGTCCTTACGATGTCTTCGAGTCGGGCGGAAAGGCTTTCAGGGAAGGCTATACAAAGAACATCCATTGGGTCGGCCCTCTCAAGGCAGGTGTGTCTCTTGTAGTTCCTTTTTACATGAAAAGAAAATAAACGAAATATAAATTGATGAAAAGATTCCTGGCATATGTCGCATTGGCTGTAGCTCTGCTGATTTTTTCAGCAGGTTGCAGACGTATACCATTGTATGACAGGTCCACCAGGGTCGATATCATCATAGACCAGGACAGGGAACTCGACCATGATATCGTCATGTCTGTGGACAAGCCTCTGGAAAAGATCTACACTGACAAGATCGAGGGAGTTGTTCCTGCATACTACGAAGTTCTTGTGTATGACACGGTCACAGACGACCTTGTATCCTCGCATATCGTTGGAGAGAAAGGTGGTTCGCTGAGCATCTTCCCTGGCTCTTACCACTTTGTAGTATACAGTTTCGGAACAGAATCCACACAGCTGAAGGACCTTCACAACCGAAGCTTGGCTAATGCATTTACGACTGACATCACTGCATCCAAAGGAGAAATAATAAGATCCAAGTTGACCGAGTCGGCGAGAGAGCCTGTCTCAAAGGGATTTGAGGACGACCCTATAATCAATGAGCCGGATCATCTCTATACCTCAAATGAGATGGATGTGACCATTGATGCATTCACAGGAGGCGAACAGACAGTCACAATCCGCACTACCGTATCCACCATCCTCGATGTCTATAGTCTTGAGGTGCTGAATATCAAGGGTGCGGAGAATATCGAAAAGGTAGAGGCATTCGTGACAGGCCAGATTCTGTCCAACTACTTCGGTAGACCGGAAAGGGACAGTTCTCCGGCGACTGTGTATGTGGACATGAGCGTTGATGTGGAGAACAGCCGTCTCTATACGGTATTCAATACCTTCGGAAAACTGCCTGGGGAGCAGAATCAGATCTTCCTTGACATAACAGTGACAGATTCCGGAGGAGGTCAGTACCGATATGTTTATGATGTGACAGACCAGTTTGATGATCCGGGCAACGAGGATCACCAGCTCATCATCGAAGGAGATATCATCGACATCCCGAAGGCAGAGCATGGTGGAGGAGGCTTCAGACCGGAAGTCGACGAATGGGAGAGAGAGGATATCGATGTTCCGCTTACATAATGGCAGGCGACAAAACAACACAAAAAATATAACAACAATTAATTAACATTTAACGACAACAATTATGAAAAGATTTTTCTTTTTGGCAGTAGCAGCAACATGCTTGCTGGCTTCTTGCAACAAGACTGAAATCGTTCCTACAGGCGAGCTTCAGGAGATTTCATTTGTGGCAGTTAACAAGGTGGCAACCAAAGCTCCAGTAGATGACGCTACATTCCTCACAGGAGACGATATGGATGTAGCTGCATATCTTGCTGCTGGTGATGGTGCTACAGCTGGTACTTTCTTTACTGAAACAAAATTCACTTACGCTTCAGCAACAGAAACATGGACCGGAAAGCGTTATTGGCCATTGTCTGATGCTACTATTAACTTCCTTGCTGTTACCAATATTGGTGGCGGTGTTACAGGACATGTGGAGAATACCTTTAATGCGGGAAATCCAGCTTCCGAAGTTGTATCAGTTCTCACAGGAAATAATGATGCAAGTCAGACAGACCTCATGTTTGCTGCTGGACAGGGAACACATGTTCAAGGTGCTGCATATACTAATGTCGGTATGGTTTTCAAGCACGCGCTTTCTTGGGTAAATTTCCAGGTAAAAACTGGAAATGGTCTTACAGATGCTGATCCAAAGATTGTTATTAACTCAATCACTCTGAATAATGCAGCTGTAAATGGAACTTTAACTGTGACGAATGCTAATTATGCAGCTACCTCAAATACCTGTGTAACAAATAATTTAACAACAGATTGGAGCTCAGTTTCATATAGCAACATGAAGCTTATTGAAACTGGTATTGTTACAGATGATGCGACTGATGCATTACTGCTTACAGATGAGTTCGCAGAATTCGGAGGTAACGGTATCTTGGTTGTTCCAAGCGATCAGACATCATTCACAATCAATTACACTGTTACTCAGCCTGACGGAACTCCAAATACATTTAATTATACTTACAACTTGGCAGGCAATAAATGGGATATGGCTCAGAAGTATGTTTATCATATCACAATGACTCTTTCTGAAATTCAGATCGAGCCAAGTATAACTTCATGGGGTGAACCAATAAGCTCATATCCGTCTCTTGATGGTCAGGGAAATGAGGAAGTTAAGCCGTAATCCAATCTGACTACAATATATTGCCCACCCAGGCCTGACCGCCTGGCTGGGTGCCAAAATAAAAAACATGATGAAGAAATCCGTAATAGCTTCTTTTGCTCTCTTGTTACTGGCTCTTTCTGCTTGTCAGAAGGAGTATGACCCTTCGTACAAGCAGGAGATGGAAAAGGACGATGCGATCTCATTCATGGTGAAGGAGGCAGAACCATTTGTCACGAAGTCCTCTGATGATATGCCTGTCCAGACCTACAGTCAGGTAATATTCAGCAAGGACTCTCTGGACATCTTCCTGAACGTGAACGAATCCAATTACAAGGCAGATTTCTTCAGCGAGTCTCTTATCGAGACCAAGGGTGCTCCATATCAGAACAATGAAATCGGAGAGTTCTTCGTAAGCGCATTCTTCAGCGACATGCAGCAATTCTTCAGCAATGCCAAGCTGAACTCCACTGACGGCTCGACCGTTTCCACCGGATACTATTGGCCGCTTACAACCCCTGCAACATCTCTCAACTTCTTCGGATATGCAAAGAAGTCTGCTAACGGTCAGATCACAAAACAGAATTATGTAAATGCTGAATCTGCATCGTTCACTTATGCTTTGCCTGATCCAACCCAGGATCTGACATCTGCGGATGAACAGCCGGACATGCTGTTTGCCATTTCTCCGAACCGGAAGCAGGCTGATGGCCCTGTTGAGATGGATTTCTATCATGCCCTGTCAGCCCTTCAATTCTCTGTGGGTTCCGTTCCCGGTAATCTCAAGATCGAGAGCGTGACATTTACAAATGTATACTCAAGCGGAAACTGTACATATGCAAGACAGGGCGATGCTCTGGATTTTGAATGGAGTTTCGGTGCCGGAGACGTCCGAAAGGAATATAAACAGACCTTTGCCAAGAACCTTTTCAGTGAAGGAAACATACCTCTTGATGAGGATACAGCCATCAATACCGCTGAACAGACCTTCATGATGATTCCACAGACTATTGCTGACGATACCAGACTCATCATAGTGATTTCCTTCGAAGGCAGAAAATATACTATCGATAAGCAGCTGAACCAGATGACCTCAAAATGCAATCCAGGCAAGCTATACACCTTCAGGATTTCTTCACCTCGAGAGGTGCAGCTTGAAGTGACCGATGAAGTTGTCATGGACGGAATCTATCCTGTAAAGCAGAACCTCCAGATCAGAAATTCAGGTATCACTCCAGTATATGTCAGAGTAGCACTCGAGGGATCCTGGGCAGTAGAAGATGGTGATTCACAGCTGATCATATCAGATTGGAAACCAACAGACGGCGAATTCACATGGCCGGTTGCAGCACCCTCTGAAGGACAGACCAACACCAACAACTGGCGACTCGGCTCGGATGGCTTCTACTATTATATGAAGAAGGTGTCATCAGGTGAAACCCTCGCCCCTCTCTTCACATCCTATAAACTTACAGCCAGTTCGCCGATGAGTGGAGCTTACCTCGAATTCTCAATCCTGGCCCAAGGCGTCCTTGAAGAAGATATGGCAGCTCTATATCCTGATGACATCAAACAGACTCTCCTTTCAGTAACCCGCTAATCCCCCGACTTTCTATGAACAGATACATAATATACCACATCCTTACTCTCCTCGCCGCCCTCCTGGTGGCGACTTCTGCATGGGGACAGACTGATAGAGGCACATTGCCAGATCCAGTTGATACAGATAATTCTACGAATACAGTATTGAGTTCAGGCATCTATACCTTGAACAAAGATTATAAACCTGGCACTGATAAACGTTGGAACATCAAATTTTCTAGTGATGCCACTGAGGTCATTGTAGACTTAAACGGTTATACTATTGACGCCTCTAATATTGACCGAGCTGTGTTTAATGTAGTACGAGGCGTACTGACTATTACTGACAGCAAGGGAGGTGGAAAGATTAAAAACTCCGAAAAGAGTGCCATTTATGTGGCCCCAAGTACGTCTTCCACTACAACTAAAGCAACTTGCAATTTCAAAGGTGGTACAATTGAAAACTGCCAACCGTCAGATGATAATGGCGGAGCATTTGATATTCAGCCACGAGGAACAGTCAATATGTCTGGTGGAGTAATCACTGGATGTAGAGGTACCAATGGTGCCGCAGTCTATGTTAAAGGAGGTACTTTCAATATGACTGGTGGCGAGATTAAGGATAATAAGGTTAATGCTCTCGTTAGTTGGACTCCTCCTACAGATGATAAAACAATCCCGACAACTACCAATACAACCTCTTCAAGAGGCGGAGGAATATATGTTGAAGCAGGTGAATGTACTGTATCCGGTGGAACAATATCTGGTAATGTTGCCCACTCAGGTGGTGGAGTATTTGTAACTTCTGGTGCGACATTTAGCTTTACAGGCGGAACTATCGAAGGCAATTATGCTGTTTCCAAATTAGGTGCTGGTACAGGAAACGGTGGCGGAATCTATATTGAAGGCGGTAGCTCTAACTGTACAATCAACGGAGGTACAATTAAGAACAACCGTGCAACAAGGTATGGTGGGGGAATCAACATCAATGGTTCTACCATGACTATCCCTAACTGCACTATATCTGGAAACCTTGCTAGTAGTGGCGGTGGTATTTCTATGGAAGCTTTAGGTAGTTTGCTGAATCTTGAAGGCTGTACATTAGAGAATAATATCGCTAATGTTTCAAGTATTGATACAAATGGTGGTGGTGGAGGAGTTTTCGTTGTAAATGGAATACTCAACATGTCAAAAAATAATATTTTTCGAGCAAATGTTACAACAAGATATGGTGGTGGCGTTTATCTACAAGCAGGTACAGTAGTTGTTTCTGGGGGCACATCCTCCTTTACTGAGAATGAAGCTGACTCTGGTGGAGCCATCTATCATACTAAAGGCGATATTACAGTTGCTGAAGATGCTACACTAAATATTGGTGGAAGCAGTCTAGATAATGGAAATATAGCAACTAGGCATGGAGGTGGAGTCTATTGTGCCGGAACAATTACGACAGAAGGAACGACCAATATTATGTATAATAGTGCAAAAACTTGGGGCGGCGGTATTTATTGTACTGGTTCGTTTATATCTTATGGTAACACGACGATACAGAATAATACTGCAGTTGATCGTGCAGGTGGAATATATATGACAGGAGATGCCATTAAACTTGAAGGCAATACCACAAATATTATTGCAAATAGTTCAGGCAACTATGCTGGAGCGTTATATGTTAATAATGGAATAATTTCGATCAAGGGCGTTTCTAGGATAAGTGATAACCACTCCAAATTAGGTGGAGCCGTGTATTTGAATAATGGCAGTATGATAACTACTGGATCGACTACAGTTGAAAGCAATTATTCAACAGAGAAAGGCGGCGCAATCTATGTTTTAGGTGGTCATGTAGAGATGGAAAATCCGACAATCATCGGTAACGGAATTAATGATTCTCAAGTATCTACTAAACAAGGCGGTGCCATATATATAAGTGGTGAAAATGCTGGATTTACCGCAACAGGAATTTCTAATATAAGTTCAAATGCTGCCAGTAAGGATGGAGGGGCCATATATCTTGATGGTGGAGATGTGATTCTTGAAGAAAATAGAATCTGTTATAACTCAGCAGAGACTGGTGGAGCCGTATATCTTAATAAAGGTCGCTTGATAACTACGAGATCGGCTTATGTCGCAAATAACTATGCAAATACAAACGGAGGAGCGTTCTATGTGAGCAACGGTCAAGTAGAGATGGAAAATCCGGAAATTATAGGTAATGGAAAGGATTCTGAAGGAACACCTATAACCGGAAATGGAGGCGCCATCTTTATTCAACTTGATCAGAGTACTCAGGGAGAAATAGTCGGATTTAAAGCAACTGGAACATCTATTATTCATTCAAATGCTTCAACTTCGGCTGGAGGAGCTATCTGTGTGAACTATGGAAATGTTCAGTTGGCTAGAAATACGATCAGTTCCAATTTTTCAAATGTTGGAGGAGCTGTATATGTCTTAGGTGGTTCATTGACAACTACAGATGTCTCTATAGTCCAGGATAACTATTCTAATACAGATGGAGGTGCTTTCTATGTGAAAGATGGTAGAGTAGAGATGAATAACCCTACAATTACCGGTAATGGAAAGACTGGTGAAACGCCGAAAACCAGAAATGGAGGTGCTATATTTGTTACAGGTGAGGGTGCTGGATTTGTGGCTACAGGTGAAGAACTTGCCAGAATCGAAGATAATGCAGCGTCGGATAATGGAGCGGCCATTTATGTCAATGGCGGAAATATCAGTTTTGCAAACCCAACAGAGATGCTCCAAAATAAAGCTGGAAAGAGTGGCGGCGTTGCATATGTAAGTAATGGCAGTGTTGTACTTTCTGAAAACACTACTATGTACCAAAATGAAGCTAAAGAAGGATCGGGCGGAGTATTCTATGTTGAGAAAAGTATAGATTATACAGGAACCGTAGGCGTTACTACAAAAACAGGAACAATGCAATCTAACAAATCTGGTGCTAATGGAGGTGTGTTCTGTGTCAATGGTGGAAATATCGACTTGGAGGGCAAAACAACTATGTCGCAGAATAGTGCAGTAAATGGTGGTGCTATTGCCCTTTACAATGGAACATTTGCTTTTGCTGACGGAAGTGAGATTAAGGCCAATGCGGCTTCTGGCAATGGCGGAGGACTCTACATCGCCAACAACAACGCTACCAGCATCAGCTGTCAGGGTGGTTCTTATCTCAATAACGTTGCCGGCCTTTGCGGTGGAGGTATCTATGCATCTGGACCGATTACATTGACCTTTGCTGCAAACGTGAGAGACAACAAGGCTCAGGATGGCGGCGGACTGTATCTTGATGTGGGAGTGAACATGTCTTTCGGTAACGGTCTCATTGTAGGAAATAGTGCTGAAAAAACAGGCGGAGGAATCTATCTGTCTAAAGGTAAGCTTACTTTTACCTCAACACAGAATCTTGGTATATATAATAACGCGGCATCCATCGAAGCAGCAGATATATATTCAAGCGGCAGCGGCACAACAGTCGATCTTCCTAATGTGACAGGCATGAACCTTATTGGCTTTGAGGTACCGGGCAGCGATTTGTACTGGGTCAAAGACTTCGCTGACAGAAGGTATGAGACTGCCTTGAGAAATAATGAAGATATTGAAACCATGATTCTTGACTTTGAAGGGAGCGACAATCTGGTTCTTACCAACAGGCAGTGCCTTGATCTCGGATATGACCTTGTGTTTGTCACGCTGAATGTATTGGGTCTTAAGGATGGTGATAATGCTGCAGTTACCATATCATATCCACACAAGACAACGGGTAATGCCACCGAGTATCGTAAGATAGTCCTTGCTGGTAACAAGCAGCAAATAGTTGGACTTCCGTCCAACCAATGGCAGTTTCATGCAACTCCTTGGTCGTTCACATATGACAATGATGAGGTATATAACCCAGTGCATTCAAACACGACTGATGCTAACCAGAATCTTCTTAAGGATTATATCTATATAAAACGCAATCACAATCAGACAATAACCATTACATTCAGTCAGACAGAAGCCAAAAAGAAGCTCAGCACTTATGACGCAATAAAAGTAAACATCATGCGTCCTGGCGGAA
>JAFYLU010000064.1 GCA_017550025.1 Bacteroidales bacterium
GGAGTTGCAGGGATCTTGTTGAAGTCCTGTGCAACGTCCTCTGCAACCTGCTCACCGTGAGCGGTAAGCTTCTGGTTGAAGTAACCGAAACGGTAGAGAAGACCTACAGCCACGAGGTTTGTATTCATGTCTGATGTCTCCTTGATGTAGTCACCGGCAAGGATACCGAGACCGCCTGAATAGATCTTGAGTGATGTGTCGAGACCGTACTCCATACAGAAGTATGCCACTGAAGGGGTTGTACGCTCTGCCTTGAGAGCCATGTAAGCATTGAACTCTTCCATTACAGCCTTGAGGTCTGCAAGGAACTTGGTGTCCTGCTCGAGCTTCTGATATCTCTTGAGGCTTACCTTGTCAAGCATTGCGATAGGGTTCTGGCCAGATGCCTCCCATGCCTGTGGATCTACCTTTGCAAAAAGGTTCTTGGCCGACTCGTTCCAGCACCACCAAAGGTTCTTGGAAAGTATTTCGAGGTCTTTAAGCGACTCTGGAAGATGACGTGTAACGATCACGCTGTTCCAGGTTGGATGATTTACTTCAAATTTTCTGTATTCCATATGTTTGTCATTCCTTGTAGACGGATATACGCCGCCTACTGCGATTAATTTCTCTAAAGATCTGCTATATGCTTCCTTATAATATATTATATTGTTTTCCCAAAGGGCGATTTCAGAAACCTCCTTTGCGTTCTGCATATATTTCTTCTTGCTGTCCTTGCGGAGTGCAGCGATTTCCATGACACGCTGTGCTGTTCCTTCCACAACCTCGAAATAGTTAGAGTCGTTTCTGTCAAGCACTGTGATGCCAGGATGCTTCTTGCCATAGTATGTGCGTACCCAGAGGCCGAAACCTGCAAGTGTTGTGGTGAGAGTAGGAACCCTGAAGGCGAGACTCTCAAGCGGGGTATATCCCCATGGCTCATAATATGACGGGAAAAGCGTGAGGTCGAGTCCTGCGAGGAGATCGTAGTAAGGCATGTTGAAGATGCCGTCGTTTCCGTTGAGGTATGACGGGATGAAATACACCTTCACCTTATCTCCGGCCGCATTGTTGAGCTGCACGTCATTAAGGCGTCTTGTGACGTTGTCGTACTCCGGATTCATAAGATAGTGCGATGTCCTTGTCACATAGTTCGAACCGTTTCCTGCAAGCTTTGCGAGAAGCTGCTTGTCCGGTCCGTTATGTCCTGAAGGAATCATGATGAATGCATGCACGCACTTGCCCTTGAAATCGGTGTGGTTGAGCTTGTCGAGAGCATCGATGAACACGTCGATACCCTTGTTCTTCCACTCATAACGTCCTCCGATACCTACAAGGACTGCATTTTCCGGAATCTCTTCACCACACATGGCCGAAGCCACTGTCATAAGCTTGCTTCTCGACTTCTCGCGGAGAGCCTCGTACTCCTCATCTGTAGGAGGGGTGAAGCTTGGCTCGAATCCGTTCGGAGTAACGATATCCACAGGCCTTCCGAGGAACTGCCTGCACTCCTGCGCCGTGATATCGCTTACAGTAGTGAAAATGTCTGAATTCTCTGCGGCCTTCTTCTCGAGAGAGTGTCTTGCAACCACATTGAACCTTCTGGCCATCTCATCGGAATTGTATCCGTTAAGGCCGTCATAAAGAGGCAGGTTGTTTCCTGCGATGCATCTTCCTATCACTGTTGCGTGTGTAGTGAACACTGTTGCGACAGGAACATTGGCAGACTTCAGGTAAAGAAGTCCGGTACCGGTCATCCACTCATGGAACTGAGCGACAACCTTGTCTGATGATTCAAGATTGAATCTGTAGAAGCTTTCAATCACTCTTCCGGCTGCATAACCGAAAAGGGCAGACTCACGATAATCCCAGTTTCCGGTGAGGGAATCCACTCCGAACTTCTTCCAGAATTCGGTAAGGATCTCGTTCTGTCTTGTGAGGAACTGCTTGAAATCTACAAGAATTGCGGTCGGCTTTCCCGGAACGTTCCAGCGGCCGACGCGTACTCTGATTCCCTCTGAAGCGGCTTGTTCCTTCCAAGCCCTGTAAAGTACAGGATCTTCGATGAAGTCCGGATTGCTCTCGGTATCCATCCACACATCCGGTCCGACCATGATGTGGTGTCTGTTGTACTCGCTCTTCAGATAAAGGGATTTGGTGGCGATCACTGTATAGATTCCGCCCACCTTATTACACACTTCCCAACTAACTTCAAACAGATAATCAGGCTTGATGAGTTCTGTTTTCATTATGTTTGATAAAATTATTTATTTACCCCGGTCGGAGTCTTTTAAAACTCCGTCCGGGGATATATAGTTTTAGGGTAAAACCCTTATGACTTTACGTCAGCTATTACTTCGCAGCGGCCTTCTTTGCCTTCGGCGCAGCCTTCTTTGCAGGAGCCTTTGCCTTTGGTGCAGCCTTCTTTGCAGGAGCCTTTACCTCCTTTGCGGGTGCAAAGTTAACATCTGAAACGGAAATTGCATCATCAACACGCAAAATAAAATCACTTAAAACATTCATATAGTTGATAAATGCCTCATATGGAGTATCATACGGGTTGAAATATTTATGCACTGCTCCGTCAGAGAAGAACTTTGTACACATATAATAGAAGTGGTCGCTCTCCTGAAGGTGGCCGAAATCTGACCAAAGTGCCTCATCGTTGAGGAGGGCAAGCTTCTCGATCTGGTCGTTGAGCTTGTTGAAAGCGTCGTTCTGAAGCTCGTTACCAAGCCATGCAGTAACGTCACGCTCCTCGTCTGCCCATGAAATAGGATCCATGACATCGAGATCGCCTACAGGACGATGCTTCTTTGCAGCCTGTGTAGGAGTCACGAACTCGAACTCTCCGTCGTTGATCACGATTTCAGGAAGCGCTCTCATGAAGTCGAAGATTCCGCTTGCAGCCTTCTGGTGCTCGCCGAATGTCTCGTAGTCCATGAAGAGGTTCACGATCTCTTCATTCTGCGCAGATGCCTTGAGCCATGAAAGATACTTCTCGCCTGTGAGCGGCCAGTCAGACCATCCTCTGTCAGAGAAACGGAATGCGATGTCATCGCTGAGGCCTGAGTTCTTGAGAAGGAGCTTGAGGCCTGATGCCTGTGCACATGTGTACACGAAGTTAGGGCTCTTCCATCCAAGGACATGTCTTGCGCCTTCAGTAAGCATGGTCTTGAATCCCATCTCATGCACCATCTCACCGATTGCGTCAGAGTAGATGAGCTCTGTATTGCGGAACGCCTTTGGAGTAACGCCGAAATAGTGCTCGATCGCAGCCTTGTGCTTGAGTACCTGATTCTTGAACTCGATCGGAGATGCAAGGGAAGCAAGAGAGTGATAGTAAGTCTCTGAAAGGAACTCCACGCTGCCTGTCTGCGCAAGCTTGCGGAAGCTCTCGATCACTTCAGGAGCATATCTGTCGAACTGCTCGAGGACTGATCCGGAGATAGAGAAAGCAACCTTGAATGCGCCCTTGTTTGCCTCGATAAGCTCGAGGAGGAGAGCATTCATAGGGAGGTAGCACTTCTGGGCCACCCTGCGGAGGATAGTCCTGTTAGCGAAATCGTCATAATAATGCGAATCCTTTCCGATGTCAAAGAATCTGTATAATCTCAATCTGTTTGGCTGATGTACCTGAAAATACAGACATATACTCTTTTTCATAATATGTTGGTTAATTTAGTTTTTGTCAATTACTTCCTGATAAATTCCCTTGATCTTTGCAGCAACGTCGTTCCACTTGATGCTGTTCACCTCGTCATATCCGCAACGGGCAGCAAGCTGCGCGATAGCAGGATACTGGAGAAGACCGTAAATAGCGTCAGACATGGCGTCAACATCCCAGAAGTCCACCTTGAGGGCATACTTGAGGATCTCCGCACAACCTGACTGCTTTGAAATGATTGAAGGCACATTCGTCTGCATAGCCTCGAGCGGCGAAATACCGAAAGGCTCTGAGATTGAAGGCATCACATATACATCCGACAATGCGAACATCTTGTGTACCTCCTTTCCGCGAAGGAAGCCTGTGAAGTGGAAACGGTCAGAGATACCGAGGCGTGCGACGTGGCGGATACACCTGTTGAGCATATCACCGCTGCCGGCCATAACAAATCTTACATTGTTGCATCTCTTAAGCACCTTGGCAGCTGCCTCGATGAAATACTCCGGACCCTTCTGGTAAGTCACACGGCCGAGGAAGGTAACCACCTTCTCCTTCACATTCCTCTCGACTTCGAGCTTCTCACGTCCGCTGAAGTCAACTGCATTGTGCACTGCAACCACCTTTTCAGGCTCGATACCGTAACGGTTGATACAGATGTTTCTTGTAAGCTCACTCACAGCCATCACCTTGTCAGCAGCCATCATACCCTTTGTCTCAAGGTCAACCACGCGTGTATCCACCTGGTCATCGCTTGCACGGTCGTATGAAGTCGCATGCATGTGCACTACGAGAGGCTTTCCGGTAAGCTGCTTTGCAGCGATACCTGCAAGATAGGTAAGCCAGTCATGAGCATGGATCACATCGAACTGATCCTTGTACTGCATGGCGATGGTAGCACCTACCATTGCATAGCGGGCAACCTCTTCCATGAGGTTCGCACCATATTTTCCAGAGAACTTATATTTCTGTCCATACTGCACACGGAAACCCTTGATCTGTCTCTTGCGCTCTTCCTCGACGATGGTCTTGAAGTCGCTTGGATCCACATAAGGAACCATATTGGTACCGATGTGCACAAACTGAACCTTGCCGAGGAACTCGTCTACAGTAGCACTTACAGTATCGACCGCAACATCGCTGGCATTGATGATCTTCACTGCGCTTTCATCCTCATCTCCTGAAGCTGAAGGCATCACGAAAAGAACATCTACATCATTGTAAGCCAAGCCTTTGGTCATACCGTAACATGCAGTTCCGAGACCACCTGCAATATGTGGAGGGAATTCCCATCCGAACATCAGAACTCTCATTTCTTATCCTCCTTCTTACTTATATTGGTTCATGATATATGCTATACGCAGGAGAGCTGCGGTACTTTGTGCTGAAGCGATCGCTCCGTGCGGCTCGTGTGGAGGGTCACCGTCATAAAGCTCGGAGAATGCACCCACACCATGCTTGCTGATATCCTCGAAGATACCCTCAACAAGATATTTTGCCCTTCCGTAGAAAGTCTCGCCCATCATTCTGAAGCAAAGGTCGATGTATGGTGCGAGAAGTGCAGGGAATGCACAACCCTGGTGGTATGCAAGGTCGCGGTCGATCTGCGATCCCTCGTATACTCCCCTGTATGCCTCGTTTCTTGGAGAAAGCGAACGAAGACCTCTCTTTGTAACGAGCTCGTCGTTGATTGTCATCACAACCTCTGATACAACCTCGTCATCTACCGGACAATACTCAAGATAGATCGGGAAGAGGATGTTTGGTCTCACTGCCTGGTCCTGAGGGCCGTTTCCTACGTAGTCAACGAGATAACCCCAGTCAGGTCTCCAGAATGTAGGCTGGAAGTTTTCCTTCACGAGGTCGCGTACCGGTGTCCAGCGAGCAACGAACTCGCTCTTCTTCGGACCGTACTTGTTCTCCATGTCGATTGCGAAGCAGAGGGCGTTGTACCAGAATGCGTTTGTCTCTACCTGGTAACCTGCTCTTTCTGTCACAGGACGGCCGTATACATAAGCATTCATCCATGAGGTAGCAACTCCGTCCATCTGCGCCCAGAGAAGGCCGTTAGGATGCATTGCGATCTCTTTTCTGCGGCCTGGCGCGTAGCTCTCGATGATACCCTTGAGGGTCTCGCCATACTTCTTCCATACAGCCTTTTCCTTTCCGCAGAAACGGATGTACTGCTGGAGTGTCTCTGTAAGACGAAGAGGAGCCTCACACTGGGTGGTACGATGGAAAAGTCTCTCCTGCTCATCAGCGATGAGGGTGTCAAGGATCTTCTCGAACTCTGCACAGTCGCCGTTGGCGTAAAGTGTAAGTCCAGGGAGGGACTCGATTGTCTCACGGAGAAGACCGGTCTCAAGCCATGAGAAGCCGGCGTTGATCTGCGCCCTGTCCCCGTTATGGCACTTGAACATCTCCGCATTGTGCACGAGAAGGTCGTGATATGACTCGATGACATCCATCTTCTTGAGGACATCAGTATATTTTCTCTTGAGGCCTCTTGGATTAACCTCGTTTACAGATGCAGAGAACACAACTGACTCGCCCGGCTTGAGCTCGAGAGTGAATGTACCGGGAACGAAGAGATCCTCGCGGCAGTCAAATCCGCGGCGATACTCGTCCGAATAAGTCACTCCGTTGTACCAGTATGGCTGATACTTGAATGCAGCCTTGGCCGATGTCTGAAGATTGAGGTTCGGGAAGCCGTTGTAAAGTCTGAATGAAACTCCTCCGTCCACTTCGTCATATGCGGTATATGCGTCCGCATTCTGATTTGTAAGACTGTGAATGCTTCTGAATGCAAGGAATGGCTTGAGCTGGAGCGAGAGCTTCGAAGGAGCCTGCACAAGCTCGTACCTGATGAGTACCTGATCATTGTCCGGTACCATCACGATAGTCTTGGTGAAGATGATTCCACCAACCTTATAGGTAATCACAGGCACCGGATTGGCATCGAAGTCAATGATGTACTTATGACCTCTTGGCTCGTAAGTGTCTCCGTAGCAGTGAATACCAAGGTTAAACTGCTTGCCTCCGAGAACAATGCTCTCGTCAAGGGATGAAAGCAGCATGAACTTTCCGCCGCCCAGTTCTTTGACAGGGACAGCCAGCAGTCCGTGGTAGCGTCTCGTATTGCAGGTCACTATGGAAGTGTTGCAGTACGCACCTGTCTCGTTCGCAGCGATGATCTCACGCTTGAGCGAGTATTCCAGGTTAACAAGCTCGGACTTGTTGAATTTTAGAAAAGCCATATATAAATTATTTAGGTTATTTTCAGTCAATCTTTTTCAATACCACTGCACTACGACTCGGCAAATAAAGGAACAGCGTCTCGTCATATTTGCCGTTACCGTTCTCATTACGCTCCGATACACTAAAATGCACCTCTCCAGTCTTTAATCTGGAGAAGCCGTCAAATTCGTCTTCATCTGTATTCAGTACCGACTCATATTTTCCTGCCGGAGCGGCGAAGCCGTAATCGGCAAATGACTCGGTGGGGTTGAAATTGAGTGCAAAGATACAATTATTTCTTTTGAAAATAAGAATCTTTTTTTCTTCATCCTGAACAAAAAGTTCCGGTTTTTCGTCAAGAATGGCCTCATGATGCGCCATCTGCACCATTGCACGGTCAAAATTCCTCAGATATCTATACCTTAAATAGTCAGGTTCTGCAAGAGACCACTGCCTTCTTGCATGCTTGTATGACCATCCGTTTCCTTCGCGAGGGAAGTCGATCCATTCCGGATGGCCGAATTCGTTACCCATGAATGTGAGGTAACCGTTGCCGCATGTGGCCATGGTCACAAGTCTGATCATCTTGTGAAGAGCCATACCTCTGTCAACTTCCGGCGAACGTGACTCCTTGTTCATCGAGAAGTACATCTCCTTGTCCATGAGTCGGAAAGCTATGGTCTTGTCACCCACCATCGCCTGGTCATGGCATTCGGCATAGCTGATGGTCTTCTCGTCCTCACGCTTGTTGGTGAGCTGCCACCACATCTCGCCCATGCTCCACTGGTCATCGCTCAGTTCCTTGATCCACTTGATCCAGTTGTCGGCGACACCCATGCTCATGCGGAAGTCGAATCCTACACCACCCTGCTCAAGCGGTGCGGCAAGACCTGCCATTCCGCTGACATCCTCCGCAATGGTGAATGCATCAGGGTTCATCTCGTGGATAAGTATGTTGGCCAGGGCGAGGTAAGCCACAGCATTCTCATCGACACCCTGGTTGAAGTAGTTTTCATATCCTACGAAAGCCTTCTCAAGACCGTGATCCCAGTAAAGCATGCTGGTGACACCGTCGAAACGGAATCCGTCGATATGGTATTCCTCCATCCAGTACTTGCAGTTCGACAGGAGGAAATATTTGGTCTCGTCCTTGCCGTAATCGAAGCAGCGGGAGCCCCATGCAGGATGATGTCCCTGCCATCCATCATAGAAGTAAAGCGTCTCCGTTCCGTCAAACAGACCGAGTCCTTCTGCCTCATTGTCAACGGAATGAGAATGAACGATATCCATCACGACCGCGATTCCCAGTCCGTGGGCATCGTCTACAAGGGCCTTGAATTCCTCCGGAGTTCCGAATCGCGAGCTCAACGCAAAGAAATTGGCCACCTGGTAACCGAACGACCCGTAATACGGATGCTCCTGAAGAGCCATGATCTGGAGCGTGTCATATCCGAGCTCCGCAACCTTCGGGAGCACATTGAGACGGAACTCCTCGAATGTGCCGACCTTCTCCTCTTCAGCAGCCATGCCGATATGGCATTCATATATGAAAGGATGAGGTCTTGGTCCCGGCTTGCCGTTCTTCCACTCATATGGCTGGAACGGATCCCATACCTGGGCACAGAATGTCTTTGTCATCGGATCCTGGACCGCCCTGGTAAGATATGCAGGAAGCCTTTCGGCTCCGCCTCCCTTCCACTCTATATATAGCTTGTAGAGAGTGCCGTGCTCGAGGAACATCGAAGGAAGGACAATCTCCCAGTTGCCTCCGCCTAACGGCTTGAGGGCATATGCCTCGGTACGCTTCCAGTTGTTGAATTCACCGATGAGGTATATCTTGGTCGCATTCGGAGCCCACTCGCGGAACACCCAGTTGCCTCTGCCGTCACGGTGCATTCCATAATACATATGATTGTTCATGCCCTTGCTCAAAGAGCCGTCTACCGACAGCCTCTTCCTGAGGTCAAGAATCATCTCGTTCCTCTCATCTATCTTGTCCTTGAACGGCATCAGCCACTCGTCAGAGTCGTAGATCATCTTTTTCTTCTTTGCGCACATATCTTTATCGTTTGTTATTTGTCAAACTCTTCCAGCTTGCCTCGGGCTCCGCGCAGATATGCACGGCATGCCTCGATCAGCACAGCCGACCTTTTCATATATTTATCTATATCTTCGATCCCTGTTGCAGGATCCTCCACCTTCGCAGCCATCTCCTCAAGTTCTTCGACCGCCTTGGCGTAATTGAATTCTTCCATATTCCTGTCGTTTTACAGATTCCCGGTCATGCCCTGCAATCCTCCACCACGCAGTCGAGCGTGCCGTCGGCAAACATCAGGGATACCCTGTCGCCGGCACAGCTGCCTCCCGCGCTCTTCATCACCACTCCCCTGGAGTCAAGCGCCAGAGCATATCCTCTCTCAAGTATCCTCCTCGGATCAGCCGCATTAATCCGCGCCTCAAGCAGGGAAACCAGTGATTCGCCAGAAGCTATCTTCATGGCAAACCCTCCCCTTATCCTGGCAGAAAGTCTGTCAATGACCGATTCCATCAGAGATATCCTTCCTGCAAAGGCAAGCTTCATGCGTGTCTGGAAAGAAGAAAGCCTGGCATCCTCATCTTCGTAGAACGAAAGGATGAAGTCAGCCAGAGCCGTCGGAGTCTTGACATATTCATACGCCGTCATGTCGCACACATGAAAATCCTGGTCATGTCCTATGGCGGTCAGGACAGGAAGCGGATACTGGGCCACAGATGCGGCAAGATCGTAGTCATCGAAGCACGAAAGGTCAAGCTTCGAGCCGCCGCCACGCAGAATCAGCACCGCATCAAATTCTTCCCCGCTCTCCAGCACGGCATCCAGGGCCGCGATTATCGAAGAAGGACAGTCAGCCCCCTGCATCAGGGCAGGAAAAAGCTCCGTGCTGACCTCAAAGCCATAAGGATTCTCATGAATATGTCTCATGAAATCGCGATAGCCTGCCGCATCCTCTGCCGAAATCACGGCAAACCTGTAGGGCAGGACAGGAAGGGCAAGCCCCTTCTGCATATCAAGCAACCCCTCACGGGAAAGACGTTCGATGGTCTGCTGCCTTTCAAGAGCCTTCGCTCCCAAAGAATACTCCGGATCGATATCATTGATTATCAAAGAGAAGCCATATAGCTGACTGTAGCTGACCTGCACTTCCACCAGAACAGTGATACCCTCACGCAGAGGAGAACCTGTGACAGATTCAAAATATGGGGCGATGAAACGGTATTTGCCCGCCCAGATGACAGCACCTGCTTTCGCGACCAGCCCTCTCTCATCGCTTTGGGACAGCTCCATATAACAATGGCCTCCGTTACGCGATTTCATTGCGCTAACTTCGGCCTTTACCCATATACGCGACGGAAAAAGACATTCCACCCCTTCCTTAAGTCTCGATTGCAACTCAAAAAGGTCGATAAATTCTTTTTCCATACACATTTCTTTTGCAGCGCAACAAATTTAGCAAAAAATCCCTATACGCATCATATTTCCTAAAGAAAATCAAATAAAATTAATATCTTTGCAATCCGATTTTTGACTACCAGAGAGGAATATTATGAAGATTACCGAAGCCCTTTTCGCTGGCAGCAGCACGAGAATATCCGAAAAGCCGAAGCAGAAATTCCCTGAATTCGCTTTTATCGGACGGTCGAACGTAGGTAAATCTTCGCTTATAAACATGTTGTGCCGCAACAAGAAGCTCGCGATGACCTCCAGCAAACCGGGCAAGACAAGGCTTGTGAACCACTTCCTGATAAACAGGGAATGGTATCTTGTCGACCTTCCGGGCTACGGTTATGCAAAGATGTCAGCAACTGCAAAGCAGAAGCTGGAGCAGGTGATCAGGAACTACATCAACCTTTCGGAAGAGATGGTGATGCTCTTCGTGCTCATCGACTCCCGCCACGACATAGGCCAGATTGACATGGATTTCCTCATCGAACTGGGACAAAGCCAGATTCCGTTCGCCATCATCTTCACAAAGGGAGACAAGAACGGCCCGAATGCCCTGGCTGCACAGATTGAAAAGATGAAGACACAGATCCTCGAGCTCTGGGAGGAACTTCCTCCGACATTCATCAGCTCGTCGGAAACCGGACTCGGCCGCGAAGAGATCCTCGACTACATCGAGTCTGTGCTTGAGTCAATTAAAGAACAAAACTAAACCCTCAAATATGATGATCAAGGAACACAAAATGAAACTTTTCGCCTGCAGGGCGTCAAAAGACTTCGCGCTTAAGGTAGCCAAGGCACTCAACCTCGAGCTTGGCTCTGCTGACATACTTACTTTCAGTGACGGAGAATTCCAGCCTTCATTCAATGAAAGCGTCAGAGGAGCCACCGTATTCATCATCCAGTCGACATTCCCTCCTACAGACAACCTCTTCGAGCTTCTTCTCATGGCTGATGCTGCCAAGAGAGCGTCTGCACACAAAGTGATCGCAGTGATGCCATATTTCGGAATGGCACGACAGGACAGAAAGGACAAGCCGAGAGTTCCGATAGGAGCGAAGCTTGTAGCGAACATGCTCCATGCAGCCGGATGTGACCGTGTGATGACATGCGACCTCCACGCTGACCAGATCCAGGGATTCTTCGATTTCCCTGTAGACCACATCTACGCAAGCGCTGTATTCCTTCCATACATCAAGTCACTCAACATCGAGAACCTCGCCATCGCAGCTCCTGACATGGGAGGCGCGAAGAGAGCGAACGCATATGCAAGATACCTCGAGTGCCCTGTGGTGATCTGCCACAAGTCACGTGAAAAGGCAAATGTGGTTGCATCGATCACAGCCATCGGAGAGGTTGCAGGAAAGAACATCGTCATCGTTGACGACATGATCGACACTGCAGGAACACTCGCAAAGGCAGCCAATGTCCTCAAGGAAATGGGAGCCCTCAGCGTACGTGCCTGTGCAACTCACCCGGTGTTCTCTGGCCCGGCATACGAGAGGATTGCGGAATCTGCCCTCCAGGAAGTGATCGTATCAGACACAATTCCATTGAGCAGCGACCCGGACAAGGACAAGAGCAAGATCACAGTCCTCTCGATGACAGAAATCTTCGCAGACATCATCAACAAGGTGTACAACTACGAGGAGATCAGCTCAAGCTTCATCAATTAGGAACTGAAATTGATATGAATTCCGCCGGAAGAGAACCTTCCGACGGAATTTTATTGATTATTTATGGAAATATTCATAGCAGCACTCATCTTTGTAGCACTCTGCGTCTTCGGGCTCTGCTTCAACATCATCTTCAGGAAAGACGGAAAATTTCCTGAAACAGAGATCGAGAACAACATCGAGATGCGCAAAAGGGGCATCAAGTGTGCAAAGGAAGAGGAAATAAAGCTTTGGGGCAAGAAGGACAAGGACGGCAATCCGGTGGCCTGCGATGAAGGCGGCTGTGGCAGTTGCGGCAGCTCAAGTACCTGCCGATGACCTCTCCCAAGCCCGAAAGGGGAAATACAATACGATCCCGGATAGGGATGAGCGATTTCGCCGTGAGGCGGAATGTTAACAACTAAACTATTTATTATGAGTCTTTTAGCTATTGTTGGACGTCCGAATGTAGGTAAGTCCACACTTTTCAACCGCCTTGTCGGAATGCGACAGGCAATCGTAGATGAAACAGCGGGTGTAACGCGCGACAGGCATTACGGAAGATGCGAGTGGTGCGGAACCGAATTTTCAGTAGTAGACACAGGTGGATATACATCCAACTCTGACGACATCTTCGAGGAAGAGATCCGCAAGCAGGTGGTTCTCGCGATCGAGGAAGCGCATGTGGTCCTCTTCATGGTGGAGGCCGGCACAGGCATCACAGACTATGACGAGGAGATCGCAGACCTTCTCCGCCGCAGCGGAAAGCCTGTAGTGCTTGCCGTGAACAAGATCGATTCAGGAGAGAAGATGTATGATGCCTTCCAATTCTATTCACTCGGACTCGGAGAGGTCTACAGCATTTCAGCGGCAAACGGAGGCGGAACCGGTGATCTTCTCGACGCAATCGTGAAGGAGCTTCCTGCAGAAGATCCTGACACAGACGAGCATCCGGAACTCCCTCACTTCACTATCGTAGGAAAGCCAAACGTGGGCAAGTCTTCACTCACCAACGCTCTTCTGGGCAAGGAAAGAAATATCGTCACACCTATTGCCGGTACTACACGCGACTCCATCGCAACCCTGTACAACAAGTTCGGACATGAGTTCATGCTTGTGGACACCGCAGGTATGAGAAAGAAGACCAAGGTTCACGAAGACCTTGAGTTCTATTCCGTGATGAGATCTATACGTGCCATCGAGCACTCTGACGTGTGTATCCTCATGGTTGACGCGCAGACCGGAATCGAGTCGCAGGACATGGCCATATTCAACCTCATCCAGCGCAACAAGAAAGGATGCGTGGTAGTGGTGAACAAATGGGATACCATCGAGAAGGACAGCAATACAATGAAGGAGTATACCAACGCCATCAAGGAGCGCCTTGCACCGTTCAATGACCTCCCTATCATCTTCACCTCGGTCATCAACAAGCAGAGGATCATGGATGTGCTTGACGCAGCGGCTCACGTATACGAGAACTATTCGCGCAAGATCCCTACATCAAAGCTCAACGAGGAGATGCTCCCGGAAATCGAGAACTATCCTCCACCGGCATGGAAGGGCAAGTACATCAAGATCAAGTATATAACACAGCTCCCTACCAGATCGCCATCATTCGCGTTCTTCTGCAATCTTCCGCAGTATATCCGCGAGCCATACAGAAGGTTTCTGGAGAACAAGCTCCGCTCGAAGTTCGACTTCCTCGGATGTCCTGTCCATGTGTTCCTCAGACAGAAATAGAAAAACTTCAATATAAGAAGAATCAGCCCGACCGGTATGTCCTGTCGGGCTGATTTCCTTTATTTCTGCGGCTCCGTCGTGTCAGTCGAGCCTTTCAATCTTAAGATGCTGTATCTTGTAGGAAGCTTCGTCATATCCTACAAATATCGTAACGAGAAACATTTCTCCTCCGGCATTAAGCGTTCCCAAGGCATATTTCATGTTCGACCGTCCTGCCTTATGGGTTATCTCGAATGATCTCGGAGTATATGATCGGAAGAATGACTTCATTATCTGGAGGGCCTGATTGCGGCTTGAGTCGTTCGAGTCCGAAAATATCGTGACCTCAAGATTGTCGGAAAACCACGCCGAAAGCTTCTCCGCATCCCCTATGGAGAGGTATTTTGATATCGGATTGAATACATCATATCCTGAATCCTGTGCATGAGCTCCTGCGCATGAAAACATGGCAATAAGTGCTGCAAAGGAATTTATGACCAATCTGCTCATCTGATGAATATTGTTGTTGAACGCGCAAAGATACTACAAAATCCAAGCCTTGCAACTTTTTCCGGCTAATAATCATTGGCTGGATATTTGCAGGAATTATCATATATTTGTAGTCTTAAGAATTTGACCTGATGAAGATAACACTACTGACCGTAGGCAAGACTGACAAGGACTGGGTAAGGCAGGGACTGGACATCTATGTCTCGCGCCTGAAGCATTACATACCGTTCAGCATAGTCGAGATTCCCGAGTTGAAAAATGTATCCGCCATGACGAAGGAGCAGATAAAGACTCGCGAGGGAGAGCTCATACTCAAGAACATACGTCCTGCTGATGATGTAATTCTCCTTGACGAAAGGGGAAAGGAGTTTTCATCAGTGGAACTCGCAAAGATCATTCAGGACAAGATATCATATGTCGGGAAGGACATCGTATATGTCATTGGAGGAGCCTACGGATTCTCCGAGCAGGTCTATCAGAGGGCCAATTCGAAGCTCTCCCTTTCGCGCATGACCTTCTCGCATCAGATGGTAAGAGCCATCTTTGCTGAGCAGATCTACAGGGCATTCACCATCATGAAAGGAGAGCCATACCACCACGAATAGACTGACCACGGCATATGGATACAAAGGAATGGCTGCATAAGAGACTCCCGCTGACGGCGCTGGTTCTGGCGCTGACATTGTTCGTGCTCTCCATGTCGGGAAACAATCCCGGAGGAGAAACGGAAGAAATCGCATACAAATCAGCCAGACGCATCGAGGACAGGGTAGAGATTCTCGACAGCTATATTTCCAAAGCCCTCGACACTGACAGGAAAGAACAGATTCTCCTTGAGGGCCTGCCTGAAGACATGGTCATATACAGATATGTCAATGATTCGCTCCAGTCATGGAGCAACCAGTTCTCAATACTCAATGACGACATAAGCTCCCGTCATGTGTTCCAGACCCTTACGGACCGAAAGAGCAGGATAGTCTCATTCCTTTCGGATGCCAGGGAGGATTTCAAATATATGAATCTCGGTCCGAAATGGTATCTTGTCAAGTCAGTCAGCGACGGTCCAGACGAGAAGGTCATCGCAGGACTGGAGATAAAGAACACCCTGCTTGATGACCTCCGCAGAAACGAAAACGGAGTGAATCCGAGACTCGGCATATCCGGAAAATATTCCGTACTCCCTCTGAATCATAGCGGAGGATCGGCCGTTGAGATACATGGGCAGCCTCTTTTCAAGATAATCTGCGACAGCAGCCAGATCATTCCGTTCATCGACAATTCCATGCTCCGATGGATATCGCTCATCCTTTTCGCCATATCGATAGTATTGTTCCTGGCAGGACACAGGACAATAAAGACATACGCGGTGGTGACAGTAACGCTTACGATACTGTTTGCAGTATCCTATATCTGGAGCATACAGATGACCGGTTCCACGGAACTGTTCTCACCTACCATTTATGCAGACGGTCCGTTATTCTTCTCACTGGGATCGCTCGTACTGCTTAACCTGTATATTTCCCTGCTGAACATATGTACATTCTTCATCAGGAACAGGATCACCGCCATAGCAAGAAAAGACCGCCGGAACAAGAGAAGAAACCTTCTCATATATGGCCTCGCCACATTGACGACCGGCATATTGACAGTCCTCTATACCGACATGACACTGAAGAGCCTCCTGCTGAACTCCAACATATCCATGGAGCTCTACAGATGGAATCTGAACATCCCTTATACCATCCTTGTATATATATCATACACGGGACTCCTGTTCTGCATCCTGCTGCAGATTCAGTCAGTCAGACCTGTGGTGAAGGAGTTTCTCGGATGGAAATACGATCTTTTCAGACCAAGGACCCTCGTGCTTTTCTCTATAATCTGTGCGACTTATTTCACTGTGACCTCAAGCACGCTCGGATTCAGAAAGGAGCAGGACAGGGTGACCGTATGGGCCAACAGGCTTTCCGTAGACAGAGACCTCAGCCTCGAGATACAGCTGCGTTCGGCAGAGGAAAGCATTGCATATGACCAGCTCATATCAGCATTGTCAGCACTGGAGAATACGGAAGGAATGGTGCAGAACAGGATAAGCGAATACTACCTCAGCCGCATCACCCAGGCCTACAACCTCAATGTATCCCTGTTCAAGGAAAATGACATGGAGGGAATAAGGATCTTCAACAACATAGTCCACTCATCAGTGCCTATAGCAAAGGATTCCCGGTTCTTCTTCATGACCGACTCGAACGGCCACAGCAGCTATGCCGGAATCTTCCTGTTCTATGACCCGCAGAAAGGTGTGAGAAGGATGCTGTTGAGGATAGAATCCAACTCAAACCGCGAGGACAGGGGATATTACAGCATCCTCGGAAGATTCTCGAAACCGGGAGACATCAATATCCCGGAATATTACTCATATGCAAAATACAAGGACGGCAGGCTCATGTCATATAAGGGAAACTACCCTTTCCCAACCAAATACGACCATGTCAGCAACGGCGTCCTCACTGATCGGAACAGAGAGGTCATCCGCATGAATGGATATGTCCATTTCATGAATCTTGTGAGCGATAACGAACTCATCATCATCTCAAGACCGAAGAGAGAGGGGCTGGTATATTTCACCTCATTCTCATATCTGTGTCTGGCAATAAGCGGAATAATGGCCATATTCGCCCGTTCGCGCGACAGAAAGAAGGTCTTCAAGAGGAACTATTTCAAGACAAGAATCAATACCATTCTTTTCGTATCCTCGTTCCTCATCCTGATAAGCATGACCATAATCAGCATTGTCTTTGTGTACAAGCGCAACCAGGAGAACATGCATAATCTCATGACTTCGAGGATCACGACAGTGCAGGCCCTGATAGAAAGACAGGCCAGGACAGCAAAGGAATGGCAAGACCTCAACACCCCGGAATTCCTTTCCGCAATCGAGAACATAGGCAACACCACGAAATCAGACATAACATTGTACACCCCGGGAGGCAAGGTGTTCAGATCGACCACTCCTGAAGTGTTCGAGAAGATGATCATCGGAAGTCGAATCAATGAAGACGCCTATCATAACATAAGAGACCTCAACCAGAGGTTCTTCATCCACAGGGAATGCATCACGGATTATGAATACTGGGTGCTTTATGCGCCTATATTCAATGACGACGGAAAGATAGTGGCGATGATCGGAGTGCCATACACCGACCGCAGCTTTGACTTCAGAAGGGAGGCCTTCTTCCATGCAGCCCTGATCATCAACCTCTTCCTTCTCCTGCTTATCGGCTCGCTGCTTTTCAGCACAAGAGAGGTGAATTCGCTTTTCTCACCTCTGATCGAGATGGGTAAGAAGATGAATGTGGCTGACATCCATGACCTCAAGCTCATCAGATATACCCGTGAAGACGAGATTTCTTCGCTTGTGGACGCATACAACCGAATGGTGCTGGACCTTTCGGAATCCACACGACAGCTTGCACAGGCCGAAAGAGACAAGGCATGGAGCCAGATGGCACGTCAGGTGGCTCACGAGATCAAGAATCCTCTTACTCCTATCAAGCTCCAGATCCAGAGACTCATAAGACTGAAGGAGAAGAACAATCCGGCATGGGAACAGAGATTTGACGAGGTTTCCGCAGTGGTGCTCGAGCATATCGACATACTGACAGAGACAGCTAACGAATTCTCTACATTCGCCAAGCTTTACAGCGAAGATCCTGTACTCATCGACCTGGACAAGACCCTCAAGGACCAGCTGCTGATATTTGACAACAAGGAGAATGTAAAGATATCATATCTGGGCATGCAGGATGCGTTCGTGATGGCTCCGAAACCGCAGCTGATACGAGTGTTCGTCAACCTCATAACCAATGCAGTGCAGGCAGTGGAGATTCACCAGAAGGAAGCGATGGAAAGAGACGGCGGAAGACATGAAGGCAAGGTGATGATAAGCTTGAGAAACAGCATAAAGGACGGTTTCTACGACATCGTCTTCGACGACAACGGACCGGGCGTCCATGAAGAAAACCTCGACAAGCTCTTCACTCCTAACTTCACGACGAAGAGTTCCGGCACAGGACTCGGACTTGCGATCTGCCGCAATATCATAGAAAAATGCGAGGGCGAGATCCATTATCAGAGATCATTCGCCCTCGGTGGTGCATCATTCGTTGTAACTATCCCGAAACATCAGGCCTGACTATAGGACATAGGCCCTGACATCTGAAGCTGTTATCCTGTCGCCCGAAAGTATCAGCAGACGCTCCACTACATTTCGGAGCTCTCTGATGTTTCCGGTCCACGACTTATCCACAAGAAGCTGCATTGCGTCCGGATCCATACCGCGCACAGGCATTCCTGTCTCGGCGCATATCTGGTCTATGAAGTGTTCCACAAGCAGAGGAATATCAGACTTTCGGTCATCCAGACTCGGAACATTGATTACAATCACGCTGAGGCGGTGATAGAGGTCTTCCCTGAAGGTTCCCTTCTCTATCTCGGCCTTGAGATTCTTATTGGTTGCCGCAAGAACCCTTACATCTACGATTATGTCCTTGTCGCTTCCCACACGCGAAAGCTTCTTTTCCTGAAGCACACGCAGTACCTTGGCCTGGGCAGCGAGGGACATGTCTCCGATCTCGTCGAGGAAGAGAGTTCCACCGTCTGCCTGCTCGAATTTTCCCTTATGCTGCTTTATGGCAGAGGTAAATGCTCCCTTCTCATGTCCGAAAAGTTCGCTTTCAATGAGTTCAGACGGAATCGCAGCACAGTTCACTTCTATATATGGAGCGGACGAACGGGAACTTTTCTGATGGAGATTCCTTGCGACAAGTTCCTTTCCAGTTCCGTTGGATCCGATTATGAGGACTCGCGCATCTGTCGGAGCCACCTTTTCTATCATGCCCTTCACATGCACGATAGCTTCCGACTCTCCCACCATCTCATGGCCTCCGTACACCTTTTTCTTCAGAATCTTTGTTTCCTTGACAAGTGAGACCTTTTCTGTCGCATTCTTGATAGTGATAAGGATACGGTTCAGGTCAAGGGGCTTCTGGATGAAGTCGAATGCACCTTTCTTGATGCATTCTACGGCCGTAGCGATGTCGCCATGTCCTGAAATCATCACCACCGCAGCATCAGTCCCCGCCGAAGTCAGCCTGTCAAGAACTTCCATACCATCCATTTCCGGCATCTTGATGTCACAGAAGATGACGCTGTATTTTTCCTTTTCAGTCATAGCGACACCCTGTGCGCCATTTTCAGCGACATCCACATCATAGCCTTCATCCATAAGAATCTCCTTGAGCGAGTTCCTTATGGACCTTTCATCATCAATTATCAGGATCTTCATGATTATATTATTAGGTTTACAAATATCGACATTTTTGGGAGTTTACACAATATTTTATAATTTTGCTTGATTTTAAAGATTTACATGCAAGTACCTGATATAATAATAGCCATTGACGGCTACTCGTCCACAGGAAAAAGCTCCTTTGCAAAAATCATAGCAAACGAGTTTTCTTTTCTATATCTTGATTCCGGAGCCCTCTACAGAGGAGCCACACTCTTCGCGATCGAGGAGGGATTCATAAGTGATGACTGTACGATCGATGTGGCAGGGCTCGACAAGGCCTTGCAGTCCCTTGACATTCATTTCGAATCAGACGGAGCTCACATCGGCGACAGATGCATCGAAAAGGAGATAAGATCCCTTGCTGTTGCAGAAAAGGTCAGCCCGATAGCAACGGTACCGGAAGTAAGAAACTTCGTGGACAAGAAACTCAGGGAGTTCGGCAGGATGAAACGCATCGTGATGGACGGACGAGACATCGGAACCACTGTATTCCCTGATGCCGAACTTAAGATATTCATGACGGCAGACACCGACATCAGAGCGGAAAGAAGAGCTGCCGAAATGCGTGCAAAAGGAGAGGAGGCGGACATTGAGACTGTAAAGAAGAATCTCCTCGAGCGCGACTACATTGACTCACACAGGGAGACATCTCCATTGAGCAAGGCTGAAGACGCCATAGTGCTTGACAATTCGCACATGACGATGGAAGACCAGATGGAATGGATAAAAGGAATAATTGCAGAACGATTCGGCTGCTAACGACAACATCTTATGCTTACAACAGACATTGACAGCAACTCGGGTTTCTGTGCGGGAGTGATCAGGGCAATCGGAAAAGCGGAAGAATTTCTGAAGAATGCCCCGGAACCCAAAAGACTCTACTCTCTCGGAGCAATCGTGCATAACGACGCAGAGCTCAACCGACTTGTAGAACAGGGACTCGTAACCATCGACAAGGAGGATCTTGAGGAAATGGTTGACGCTCATGGCGAAATGCTTCTCATAAGGGCACATGGCGAGCCCCCGCAGACATATGCCACGGCAGACAGTCTGGGATTCAGTATCATTGACTGCACATGTCCTGTCGTGCTGAAGCTTCAGCAGAGGATCAGAGAGGCATATGAGACACAGAAGGAAGAAGGAAGCGGACAGATAATAATCTTCGGAAAGATCGGTCATGCAGAGGTACTCGGCCTTATCGGACAGACCGACGGCACTGCCATCGTGGTGGAAGATATGAATATGTTGTCGGAACTGATCGCCGACGGAACCATCCGCAAGGATGTAAGGACCGAGGTGTTCAGTCAGACGACAAAGAGCCCTGCTGAATATGAGAAGGTGTGCCAGGTGCTGAAAGAGACCATAACAGACGGACTTACAGGCATTCATGACACAATATGCTCGCAGGTGGCCTCAAGACACGAAAGATTGTCAAGGTTTGCTTTAGAGCATGATATCATAATCTTCGTTTCAGGAAAGGCCAGTTCGAACGGCAAAGTTCTGTGCGACTTATGCAAGTCATTGAACATCAGAACATACCACATTGACACGCCGGCCGAAATCAAGAGGGAATGGTTCCGTGCTGACGACAGGGTCGGTGTATGCGGAGCCACATCAACACCGAAATGGCTTCTTGAAGAAACAGCTGAACACATCCTTGACCTGAACAAATATGTGCCGGCATGGGAGGAGACTTTCGGAGACAAAAGCACTGATAATCAGTAAAAATTTGGTAGGTCGCAGACATTTTTATATTTTTGCAGCCGTTTTCGGCGAGGATGCATTTTTCCGAACCGTTTTCACAAGAGAATTACAATAAAACATAGTATTATTTATGGCAACAACAGCTGATTTCAAGAACGGACTTTATCTTAACTTCAATGGAAAGCCATGCCAGATCGTATGGTTCCAGCATGTAAAGCCAGGCAAGGGTCCGGCATTCGTAAAGACTAAACTCAGAAACCTCGAGAACGGTCGTATCCTCGAGAACACATTCACTGCAGGTGCGAAGATCGATACCATCAATGTAGAGAGAAGACCATACCAGTTCCTTTACAAGGACGAGGACGGATTCAACTTCATGCATGAGGAGACTTACGAGCAGATCCACCTCGATACTGACCTCGTTGACAACGCTGACCTCATGAAGGAAGGACAGCATGTCGAGATGATGTTCCTTGCTGACGAGGAGCGTTGCCTCACTTGCGAGCTTCCTACATATGTAGAGCTTGAGGTAACTTACACAGAGCCTGCTGTCAAGGGTGACACAGCTTCTACAAACGCACAGAAGGAGATTACTCTCGAGACCGGCGCCATCATCATGGCTCCTCTCTTCATCAACATCGGTGAGAGAATCCGCGTCAACACAACTGACCGTTCATACGGCGAGCGCGTGAAGTAATCATACTGCACATAAAACAATCATCGTCGTCAAAGAGTTGCAAGTCTCTTTGGCGACGATGATTGTTTTTAGGACATATTGCCTCGTTTCTGGCCATCGTCGCCAACAAAATGACGATTTCCTTGGCGACGTTAAACGAAGGTTTCCATTCCAAGGCAGCGGGCAATCTGAGCCATTGAAGCATGGTGCCTGCGCAACAGGTGCCGGGCAATTTGCTTTTTTTCCTCGAAGGTAAGTGCATATATGGACTTCCTGCCAAAAGACGGCAAGATCACCAAATCAATATCCTGGCAGAGTCCCTCGTCCGAAATTGCATCATAATTTGAACGTCCGTGCTCATTTACGAGCATTGTACGGATATCCTGATACATGATTCCATTTTCAATCGTATCCAAAGTTATGGGAGGAAGTGATATTGCATCCTGCGACTGTTCCATCTCCCACTTTTCCCCTGACAGTCTGTTCATATAATACAAGAATGTCCTTGCCGTAGAGAACTGATGTTCCACATCCGCAAAATCGATTACACTCCTGTGGTGTATCATTCCATTGTGGGTCATTCTTATTCCGTCAGGAAGACGACGGTGACTTGGCAGATAGTGGTAGGCATACTTACCGTGAAGATCGTCAGACATATCATCTTCCCAGCCGAAATCCTTTGAAAAAAGAGAACGAATCGACGTATACGGGTATCCAAAAGGGGTTCCCGTGACACCATGATGCATAGGATTTCGTAAAACATAAGCAATGCAAGTCAGAAGGTGGTACAGTCCGTGAATCTCCATTTTAAAGAAATCCCTCTCTCCCAATCTCCCCACTCTTCCGTACCTGGCATTGAAGTATCTGTTGTACGGATACCAGAAGGTCTTCATGAACTTTTCCGGACAGTCTGTCCGAAGACAACTGTGTACATGATTGGACATGAAAGAGTAGGCTAAAAGAGAGGACTGGGTCTTGATTGCGGCAAGACTCAGGCAGTTGATGCCTCTGATGAAGTCTTCCCTACATCGGAACATGACCTCATGTTTACCCGACAGGCATAAGTGATAAGTTTTCTTCATGTTTTTTCAGTGAAACTACATGAAGTGCACAAGAACCTGTTTAAAAAAGAGAAAAACTTTGTTTAAAAAAAACAAATAATCTAAAGAAAGGGAAAATGTGATGGATTTCCGCCAAATATGAGAAAAATTCATATACTAAACGAGTGTCGCCGAAGAATTAGTAAGTTCTTCGGCGACACTCGATATTTTAATGGTTATTGCCTCGTTTATGTCCATCGTCGCCAACAAAATGACGATTTCCTTGGCGACGGAGCATGTAGTATGTTACTCTGTTGCTTCTTGCTCTGCAGCATGTTCAGCTTGGGCGTGCTCCGCAGCAGTGTTGATACGCTGGGGACCTCCTTTTTCAGCGCGGAGAAAGGCAGCAGACCTCTTGAGGACGAAGTTTGAACCGAGATATTTCGTACGCACCTCATCATCTGCAGCAAGGGCTTCCGGAGTTCCGCTCTGAAGGATGGATCCTTCGTAAAGCAGATATGCGCGGTCGATGATGGCAAGGGTCTCACCCACATTATGGTCAGTGATGATGACACCGATATTCTTGTACTTGAGCTTTGCTATGATATACTGGATATCCTCCACTGCAATAGGGTCCACACCGGCAAACGGCTCATCAAGAAGGATGAACTTCGGGTCGATGGCCAGGGCACGGGCAATCTCGCAACGGCGGCGCTCACCACCGGAAAGCTGGATACCCTTGCTCTTGCGCACCTTATGAAGGTTGAACTCATCAAGAAGTTCTTCGAGACGCTGCTTCCTCTGCGCCTTTGTAAACTGCTTCGACATCTCCATCACCGACATGATATTATCCTCGACGGTCATATGCCTGAATACAGAGGCCTCCTGCGCAAGGTAACCCACTCCCTTCTGCGAACGCCTGAACATAGGAAGATCAGTAATATCCTCATCATCAAGATATATCTTGCCCGCATTAGGAACAATAAGTCCTGTTATCATATAAAAGCTGGTGGTCTTTCCGGCTCCGTTCGGACCAAGGAATCCCACAATCTCACCTTGCTCGACTTCCATCGACACACCTTTCACGACCGTTCTCGGTCCATATTTCTTGACAAGGTTTTCGCAATGAAGTTTCATATATTATTCTGTTAGATAAATCATTTAATATCGAGTTCGAGATCCTTCACAAGGCTCTTGACCTCTTCATTCTGTGCCATCAGTTCCTTCGCCTGTTCGCTCGGCATGTATACCTTCTTCTGATCTGGAGCATCATCAGGCATCACCGTAACACGAAGGTACACCTTCATCGAGCCTACGATCTTCCTGTAGTTTCCCTCAAGTTCATGGAGAAGCTTTGATTCCACCCAATCCTTCTGGGCATCATTGACCACCCTGAAAATCACAGTCTTCGCATCTTCTCCCTCTTCGATATGAATGGTAGTGCTGGTAAGCATGCTTGCAAGTCGCGGCTTGTCTCCATAAAGCTTCGCAAGATCCGGCCACTTCATCTTGAGTGTCTCATCATCCGGAATCGGCATTTCGGCTGTCGCAACCGCTTCAGCTGCAGGAGATTCATCCATCATTGCCTTCATTGACAATGAGGCTCCTCCACGGGCTGCACGCGAACGACGCTCGCGCGGCTGTGCCGGGGTTTCAGATGTGGTTGCCGCAGGAGCCGGCTGAACTGCTGGAGCTGCAGGCGCTTCTTCCCTGACAACAGGTGCGGCCTGAACCGGTGCAGGAGCCGGCGCATGTTCTACCGGCTTCGGCTGGACTGCTGCTGGAGCCTGCTGCGGCTGAACTGCGACTGGAGCTGGCTTTGGCTGGGCTGCTGCCGGAGCCTGCTGCGGCAATACCGGCTGCGATGCATTCTGCCTTCCGCTTATGAAGCTCAGGCGCATAAGAGCGAACTCGATATGCAGACGAGGATTGACACTGGCCCTGTATCCCGATTCACACTGGGTCGTAACCGACAGACCTTCATAAAGGAACTGAAGCGGACATCTGTCAGCCTGTTCCTTATATCTCTTCTTCAACGAATCCGGAAGTTCGAGAAGTGCCTCAAGGCCTCCGCTCTTGCTGACTATCAGGTCACGGAGGTGAGACGACAATGCCGCCACAAAATGAAGGGCATTGAAGCCTTTCGTCAGAATCTCGTCAAATGTGATCAGAGCGGACGGATAGTCTCCTTTCAGGAACGCATCCACAAGGGAGAAGCTGTATTCATAATCAAGGACATTGAGGTTACGAAGGACATCCTGATACCTGACATCCGTTCCGCAGAATGCAACTGTCTGGTCAAATATCGTCAGAGCGTCTCGCATGGCTCCGTCAGCCTTATGGGCTATCACATGAAGTGATTCGTCATCTATCGAGATATTCTCGCTTGAAGCCACCATACGGAGGTTCTTCACTATGTTCTCCATAGTTATCCTGTTGAAGTCGTAAGTCTGGCAACGGGACAATATGGTAGGAAGGATCTTATGTTTCTCTGTTGTGGCAAGTATGAATATAGCATGTGCAGGCGGTTCCTCAAGGGTCTTCAGGAAGGCATTGAAAGCCGCCTGGGAGAGCATGTGCACCTCGTCGATGATATATACGCTGTATCGTCCGACCTGCGGAGGGATACGCACCTGGTCCATGAGGGCCTTGATGTCTTCGACTCCGTTGTTGGATGCCGCATCCAGCTCATGTATGCAGTACGACCTGCCTTCTGCAAAGGAAAGACAAGACTCACATGTTCCGCAGGGCTCCATTTCCGAAGAAGGGCTGGAGCAGTTTATCATCTTCGCGAATATACGCGCTGTGGTCGTCTTTCCGACTCCTCGCGGTCCGCAAAAGAGGTATGCATGAGCAAGCTGCCCCCTCAAAATCGAATTCTTCAGGGTCTGCGCTATATTGTCCTGGCCGATGAGTGTCCCGAAGGAATCCGGCCTGTACTTTCTTGCTGAAACTATATACTGCGACATATCTGTTCTTTGGTCAACTTACAAATATAGCACTATTTTTGTTAACTTTGCACCCGTTTTCAACTCAACTGACATTAACATGAAAAAAATAATATCGCTGCTCATACTGATGATCATGCCCTTGCTGGCAGGCGCGCAGGCGCAGATCAACACAAAGAAGGTCAAGATTGCTGATTTCACGGAGAAGGTTACCAAGGTGGTCCTTAACGGCAACGCATTCTATGATTCCGCATTCCGCGAGGAGATTGCCGCAAGATGGAGGATTTCGCCATATGAATTCTGCACTCTTCAAGATTTTGAAAATCTTAAGGAAGACGACAGCTACTACTTTCTCCTGATTACACAGGGACAGTTCCGCAAGGAGACAGCCCCGGGTCTCCAGTTTCTTTCCCTCGTCAAGGGAGGAGAGGGAGCGGACAAGGGTATAGACAAGATGCTTGAAGTCGTTTCGCTTCCCTTTGCATCTGCCGAATATCCGTCTGGCCGTGAGCTCGTTTTCCTGCCTGCGTTCCTCGATATAATCCAGGACCATACTCTTGAGTCAATGGAAAGGGATATCAACGCATACGGCGGATTGAGAAACTATACAGCGAACATCTCGAAGTCTAAAGAAATGGACATCGTGTTTGCCGAGGACGACATAGCCGAAGAGATTCCGGACAACTACATGGAAAGAAAATTCGATGATGCAATTACAGTGACCGACGAAGACAGCGCCGACAAATACATGATCGAAAACACAGAAAATACCCTTGTAAGCTACGTGGCTGCCCCTACAGAACCTTTAAGCGGTTCTTTCTGCTATAAAATGCTTATTGATGCCGGCACCCACAAGCTGTATTATTTCAGAAAGCATAAGATTTCAGCAAAATACGGATCCGGATTCCTTCAGGAGGATCTCGAGAAGATAACAGCTAACAGATCAAACAATTAGGGCATGATAAACGGTGTAGCAGACTGCGGCCTCCAATATGCAGTGAAAAGGAGCGGATCCGCTGTCGGATATTGCGCCTTGAGCATAAGGTGCGGCACAAGGGACGAGGCCGGCTACCATGCCGGAATTGCCCATTTTACAGAACACACGCTGTTCAAGGGGACATCTCACAGAAGTGCCTCGGTCATAAACAGCTATCTTGAAAGGTTAGGCGGAGAACTCAATGCCTTCACCACAAAGGAGGAGATAGTCTTTCATGCCACAGTCCTGAAGGAAGACCTCAACAAGGCGGCAGACCTCCTGTTCGAGCTGGTTACATGCCCGGCATTTCCGGAGAATGAGATTCAGACAGAAAAGGGTGTGGTGATAGACGAGATACACTCCTACAAGGACAGTCCTTCTGAAGACATATATGACCGTTTCGAGGAGATGATCTTCGAAGGTCATCCGCTCAGCGGAAACATACTCGGCACCACGGCTTCGGTCAAGAAGATCAGCCGTGAGGAACTGATGAAATTCGTCAAGGAGAAATTCCTGCCATGCAGGATGGCGTTCACCATAGTGGCTGACATCGATGAGTCAAGGATGGAAAAGAGCATTCTGAAGCTGGCCCGGAAGCATTTCGGCACAGAGCCGGTATCATGCAAGATCGCGAACGAATGCAGCGCAAGAGGAGAAGCCCCCTTCCATTGCGGCAATTACTCCCTTCCTGCGGCAGAACAATTCGACAAGACATTAAGCAAGAGGAACCATCAGGCCAACTGCGTGATAGGAGCCCTCGCGCCATCTTTGTATCAGGAGAGGGAGCGACTCGCTACCGTCCTTCTATGCAATATCCTCGGAGGTCCGGCAACCAACTCCATCCTCAACTCCGTACTCCGCGAAAAGCATGGATGGGTCTATGGAGTAGAATGCGGCTACACCCAGTTCGCAGACACCGGCCTGGTCGCCATAACTTTGGGATGCGACAAGTCCAATCTCGACAAATGCCTCTCGGCAATAAACAAGGAGATAGAGAAACTTCAGAACGAAGTCCTTTCCGAGCGCAGGCTGAAGGCCGCCAAGAAACAGCTTTTAGGTCAGATTGCAATAAGCGGAGACAATGGCGAGACTCAATGTCTTTCAATGGGAAAGAGTCTCCTTTCGTTCGGAAAGATCAATTCAGGAAAGGACAACAGGACACTTGTGGAAAACATCAGTGCGGAAGACATCCGCGAAATGGCCTGCAGGATCTTTGACAAGGACAAGATTTCCAAACTGATTTACATTTAGCAGCTATGGAACATATTTACAAATATATTGAGGACCACGCCACACAGGAAAGCGAGGCATTGAAATGGGTGGCGAAACAGACGCACCTGAGGACAAATCACGCCCGCATGCTCTCCGGATCCATCCAGGGGGAACTCCTGCGCATCATCGTCCAGACTTCCGGAGCCAAAAGGATCCTGGAACTCGGAACATTCACCGGATATTCTGCCATCAGCCTTGCATCCGCCCTTCCATCGGACGGCCACCTGGATACGCTCGAGCTGAACGACGAGCTTGAAGACCTGATTCTTGAAGGCTTCGAGAGAGCCGGACTTGACGAGATCATAGAGCTGCATATCGGTGACTGCAAAGAGACACTCCGAAAGCTGCGCGTAGAAATAGGTCTGGACCAGAACAGTACCGCAAGCGATTCATCACGCCTTTACGATATCGTATATATGGACGCGAACAAACGCGAATACTGTGAATACTACGAGCTGGTCTTCGATATGGTACGCCCGGGCGGTCTCATTCTCGCAGACAACGTGCTCTGGGACGGGAAAGTCTGTCAGGACCCTCTACCCCAGGACAAGCAGACCCTCGGCATAGCCCGGTTCAACGACATGGTGTCATCCGATCCTCGCGTAGAGTCCGTAATACTCCCGTTACGCGACGGACTGAATGTAATAAGAAAGAAATAACGACGCTGGCGAGAATAATGCTACTGGCGGGTAATGCGGGCGCCGAGAGCATTAAGACGGACATCTATATCCTCATAACCTCTGTCTATCTGATCAATATTGCTTATGACGCTTGTGCCCTTTGCAGACATAGCAGCTATCAGGAGCGCGATTCCGGCACGTATGTCCGGTGAGGCCATCTTACCTGCACGCAACTGATACTTATGGTCATGTCCGACAACGACTGCTCTATGAGGATCGCAGAGAATGATCTGCGCACCCATATCGATAAGCTTGTCCACAAAGAAGAGTCTGCTCTCGAACATCTTCTGGTGTATCAGCACACTTCCCTTGCACTGGGTCGCCATTACAAGGATAACACTCAAAAGGTCCGGTGAAAGGCCTGGCCATGGCGCGTCCGCAATATTCAGAATCGATCCGTCAAGGAATGAATCTATCACATAGCTTTCCTGCTCAGGAACATATATATCATCGCCACGACGCTCAAGATTAACTCCCAGCTTACGGAATACACCCGGAATCATGCCGAGCTGATCATATGCAACATCCTTGATTGTGATACTGCTGCGGTTCATTGCAGCCAATGCGATGAAAGAACCTATCTCGATCATATCCGGAAGGATACGATGCTCTGTTCCTCCAAGCGACTCGACTCCGGTGACAGTCAGAAGATTGGACCCGATTCCCTCGATTTTTGCTCCCATGCTTACGAGCATCTTGCAGAGCTGCTGCAGATATGGCTCGCAGGCGGCATTATATATTGTGGTGACCCCTTTGGCAAGAACAGCAGCCATGACTATATTGGCGGTGCCGGTGACTGAGGCCTCATCCAGAAGCATGTACTTTCCTTCCAGAGAGCATCCCTCCGGGACATGCAGATAAAAGGCCTTCTTGTCATGGTCATATTCCTGCTCTGCACCCAGATGCATGAATCCGAGGATATGGGTATCAACCCTGCGACGTCCGATCTGGTCTCCGCCCGGCTTCGGGAAATACGCCCTGCCGAAACGTGCAAGCAAAGGTCCAACCACCATGACAGACCCACGGAGCTTTGCACACTTGTCCACAAAGTCAGAACTCATTACATATCCGGCATCAATCTGATCAGCCTTGAAGGTATATACACCCTTCTCATGACGCGTAACCTTCACACCCATACTCTCAAGCAACAGGATAAGGTTCCTGATATCAAGAATCTCCGGTATATTCGAGATCCTGACCTCTTCCTTGGTAAGAAGCACCGCGCTTATGATCTGCAAGGCCTCATTCTTGGCCCCCTGCGGCCTGATAGTTCCGCTGAGCCTATTTCCTCCCTCAACTATAAATGAACTCATATCTTGTAGTTTGCTTTTATACATGTTCCACTTCAGGGTGCAGTTCCACTGAGAACTTTGCCTTGACTGAAGCTATTATGCGTTTTTCCAGACCTATGATCTCTTCAGGATAAGCCTCCCCGGTATAATTGACTATCACCAAAGGCTGCTTGTCCCATACTGCGGCACCTCCGCTGCGACGCCCCTTCCAGCCACACTGCTCTATCATCCATGCAGCCGGAACCTTGACAGTCCCATCCGGAAGGTCATAATGCGGCACTCTATAGTCAGCACCATGTTCTGACTTTGCAGCAGTCTCTATCTGCGCGAAATGCTCCGCGCTGATGACAGGATTCTTGAAGAAGCTTCCGGCACTTCCCACGACAGAAGGCTCCGGGAGTTTCTCTTTACGGATACGGATGATGACTTTCCTGACAAGCGACGGAGTCAGAGTCTTCTCATCTCCACCGGTGCTTCGCTCCAGCTGGGCTTCAACTGCCTCCTTCAGGTGTCCGTAATCCAGTTTTGGCTGCGGGTTACGGGTCAATGCAAAGACAACATGGGTCACGATGAATCTGCCTTTGACTTCCGGATCCTTGAACACAGAGTCGCGATAACCGTATCCGCATTCGCTGACATCGAACTTCACGAACTCCTCTTCCTCCGTATCATAGCAATACACCGAATGTATGACATCCTTTACCTCCACTCCATATGCACCGATATTCTGCACTGCGGAAGCTCCCACTTCACCAGGGATGTATGAAAGATTCTCCACACCCCAGAGTCCTTCCTTTGCAGCCCATGCACAGAAATCATCGAAAACGACTCCTGCACCGACCGAAACGAGAACCGGATCTTCTGGTGAGGCACCTTCATTGAGGATTTCAATGAAGCTGATCTTCGAATGAAGGACAGTACCCTTGAAATCATCGGTAAAGAGCAGATTGCTTCCGCCACCTATATGCAGTACAGGCCTTGCCAGCTCTTCAAACTCGATATCCACAAGGTCGGCCACCGAATCATACTCGACGAAGCAGCGGGCCTTTACCTTCATTCCGAAGGTGTTCATCTTTGTCAGATCCTGATAATAGGTTGTCTTTATCATCTTTTTCAGCGCAGCATCTAAACTATTATACTTCAGTCACTTATCTATATCACGGTTGCGCAAAAACACACAACCGTGATTATACAATCATTTAAGAATCAGACAATTAGCCGATTTCGGCTCCGTTGCAGAGGGTCTCCGCTGGGGTGATGAAACGCATCTTTCCGTCGTTCTGACGAGCCATCAGGATCATACCCTTCGACTCGATGCCACGGATCTTGCGTGGAGCAAGGTTGGCAAGGATACATATCTGCTTGCCCACCATCTCTTCTGGAGAATACTGCTCGGCAATGCCTGAAACGATGACCCTCTTGTCGATACCTGTATCGATTGTAAGCTTGAGGAGCTTGTCTGTCTTCGGCACACGCTCTGCCTCAAGGACTGTAGCGGTACGGATGTCCATCTTGCCGAAATCATCAAATGTACATTCCTCCTTCTGCGGAGTCACGACAGCAGCTTCAGCAGCCTTGGCCGCAGCCTCACGCTCTGCACGGATAGTCTCAAGACGGGCGATCTGTGCGTCAACAACCTCATCCTCGATCTTTGCAAAGAGAAGTGTGGCCTGGTTGAGCTGATGTCCGGCAGGAAGAATCGAAGTCTTGCCGAGGTCGTCCCATGAAAGTGTGAGAGGCTGATCAAGGGCAAGAGTCACAGGATCACCTGTTGTAACTGACGAAGTATGAAGCGCAGCTCCCTCTCCTGCAGTATAGATATTTTCACTAACAGACCCCTCCTCGCCTGCACGATGGTCAAAACCAGCTGTAACACCCACATTAAGGATACCGCGGAGCTTTTCTGACGAGAACGGAAGGAAAGGCTCGAACGCAATTGCAAGAGCTGCACATATCTGAAGAGAAACATTCAGGATGGAAGCTGTTCTGTCCATATCTGTCTTTGCCACCTTCCATGGCTCTGTATCTGTGAGATATTTGTTTCCGAGACGTGCGATGTTCATTGCCTCCTTGAGAGCCTCGCGGAACTTGTAGCCGTCAAGATATTTCTCCATAGCCTCACGCAATGGCTGGATCTGTGCAAGTGTCTCAGCATCGATAGCCTCCGGCTTGAGGTCGGCAGGAACCTTGCCTTCGAAATACTTATGGGTAAGTACGATCGCACGGTTCACGAAGTTACCGAGAATAGCAACAAGTTCGCTGTTGTTGCGTGCCTGGAAATCCTTCCATGAGAAATCATTGTCCTTTGTCTCCGGTGCATTTGCAGTGAGGACATAACGGAGGACATCCTCCTGTCCAGGGAACTGCTCAAGATACTCGTGGAGCCATACGGCCCATCCGCGAGAAGTGGAGATCTTGTCACCCTCAAGGTTAAGGAACTCATTTGCAGGCACATTGTCCGGAAGGATATAGCTTCCGTCAGCCTTGAGCATAGACGGGAACACGATACAGTGGAATACGATATTGTCCTTTCCGATGAAGTGAACGAGCTTCGTATCCTCGCTCTTCCACCATTTCTCCCAGCTCTGCGGCAGAAGCTCCTGTGTATTCGATATATAGCCGATAGGAGCGTCAAACCAAACATAAAGCACCTTTCCGTCAGAGCCTTCCACAGGTACGGGAACGCCCCAGTTAAGGTCACGGCTCACCGCACGCGGCTGAAGACCGCCGTCAATCCAGCTCTTGCACTGACCGTATACATTGCTCCTCCACTCCTTATGACCGTCGAGAATCCACTCCGAGAGCCATTTCTCATACTGGTCGAGAGGGAGATACCAATGCTTGGTCTCCTTCTTCACGAGCTCGCCGCCGCTGAGGGCTGACTTTGGATTGATGAGTTCGTCCGGGCTCAATGTAGCACCGCATTTCTCGCACTGGTCGCCATATGCACCTTCTGCTCCGCATCGTGGACATGTACCGGTGATGTAACGGTCCGCAAGGAAAGTCTTGCTTTCCTCATCATAGTACTGCTCGCTCACCTTCTCGATGAACTTTCCTTCATCATAAAGCTTGCGGAAATAATCAGCCGCATTCTTGTGATGAGTCTTTGAAGAAGTCCTCGAATAGATATCGAAGTTGATTCCGAGACCTGTGAAGGAATCCTTGATGATCTTGTGATATCTGTCGACGATATCCTGCGGGGTACATCCCTCCTTCTGCGCCTTGATGGTGATAGGAACACCATGCTCGTCGGAACCGCATACATAAAGTACATCTTCCCCCTTCATCCTCAAGTACCTCACATAAATGTCAGCAGGTACATACACACCGGCAAGATGACCGATGTGGACAGGGCCGTTAGCATATGGCAATGCACATGTAACAAGTGTTCTGTTGAATTTCTTTTCCATGCTATATATTGTTTTCGTTATTTTCATCTATACCCTGCCGAGCTCGTTGTTAAGCTTCGTGCGGGCTCTGTTGTAGTCACTGATCTTTGCAAGAATCTCTATCTGCCTGTCAGGATCCTGCTCGACGGTCAGTCTGGCGGTCAGATCCTTCAATATCAGTTCTATCTTCTTGCAATGATATGCAAGCAATGTCTTCGGAATGTACTGCACCAGCCTTGTCGAAGTCGCCGTAAGTGACTGCTCATAATTCTTCACAGTGATCTGATACTTTTCAATAAGCAGTTCCTTCGCCACAGCCGCAATCTCCGGATCCATACTGTTCAGAAGCCTTGTCTGAATCTGCTGCTGGGTCAGCCCCTCGTCATACAACTGGAAATATGTCTCATAAACCTTTCTGAACGAGAGATTCACAAAATCCGTCTCATCATCGGCCAGGATGCCGTCTATGAACTCCGCGACATTGACATCCTCCCCTTCGATATAATATTTCGAATCGACATCAAACTGAAGTTCCGTGCGTCCTTCCTCGAGTATGAATCCGAGAAGTTCCTTCTCGCATGGCTCAAGATAAGGCTCGTTTATCACTACCGGGCCTTCCTGCTGCACCGGAGGGATGGCATCATATACAGGTTCACCGTAATCTTCCGGATAATAGTCATCCGGCATCGGAGGAGGCACATCCATGCCGTCAGGAGACTGGTATTCCGTCGGGTGAGGCTGTGAACCTGGGTAAGGCTGCTGACTTCTGGAAGCCCTCTGCTCTTCGCGCTCCCTCTGCTTCTTGTCGGCAAGAAGCATTTCCGTACGGGTGGCGGCAACCCTTTCCGTCATCAGACGCTCATCAATCTCGAACTTGTCCGAACATGTACGCACATATACGGCCCTTATCACGGCATCCGGTATCAGGGCGATCGTGTCCGCGATGTCATTGATCAGGTTCGCCCTTTTGATAGGATCGTTAGCGGCCTCACCCAGAAGCAGGTTCGTCTTGAAATTGATGAAGTCCTGCTCATTGCGGACAATATAGTCCTGCACCTGCTCCAACGTATGCCTTCGGGAGAAGTCATCCGGATCCTGTCCGTCAGGAAGAAGCACGATCTTGACATTCATTCCCTCCTTCAGCACAAGCCCGATTCCCCTCAAGGCCGCCTTTATTCCGGCACCGTCGCCGTCATATATGATAGTCACATTATTGGTGAACTTCCTGATGAGACGTACCTGCTCTACTGTGAGAGAGGTACCGCTCGAAGCCACCACATTACTGATTCCGAGCTGATGCATCGACAGCACATCAAGGTAGCCTTCCACAAGGATGCATTTATCCTGACGCGCCATCTCGTTCTTTGCGAAGTATATTCCGTAAAGAGAACGGCTCTTCACATAGATCTCCGTCTCCGGAGAATTCACATATTTCGCTACTGTCTTGTCAGTCTTCAGGGTACGGCCTCCGAATGCGATGACACGGCCGCTTGCAGAATGCACCGGAAAGATCACACGGTCATAGAAACGGTCCACCAGACGGCCGTCATCATACTTGATGCACAGGCCTGTCTCTATAAGGAATTCCTCCTTATATCCTGCCCCACGTGCTGCATCAGCCAAGGCCTTGCGGCTCAAAGGAGCCCATCCGAGTCCGAATTTCCTTATGGTCTCATCCTCAAGACCGCGGCTGCGGAAATATGCAAGGGCTATAGTCTGGCCTTCCTGTGTCTGGAGATTCTCATGAAAGAACTTTCCTGCGAATTCCGATACGAGCATGAGGCTTTCATGCTTCTGTCTCTGCGCGATCTCCTCCGCACTTTCCTCCTTCTCGACAACCTCGATATGATACTTCTTTGCAAGATATTTCAAGGCTTCCGTATAGGACATGTTCTCATGTTCCATAACGAAGCCGACTGCAGTGCCGGACTTTCCGCATCCGAAGCATTTGTATATGCCTTTCGCAGCGGAAACGGAAAAAGACGGGGTCTTCTCGTTATGGAAAGGGCAGCATGCGATATAATTGGAACCTCGTTTCTTCAATGTTACGAAGTCCCCTACCACATCCACGATCTGCGACGAATCGAGAATCCTGTTTACCGTCTCGTGAGGTATCATCTACTGCTCGTCTACCTTTTCATAATCAACATCCTTCACATCATCAAGTCCGCTCTCATTCACAGCGGGCTGCTCCGATACGGGAGCCTGATGGATCTCATACTCGTCAATGGCCTTCTTGACCCTCCACGACGAAAGGAATTCAGAAGCACCGTAGACGATCAGAGCCGCACCAGCGATCATCACCATCACAGACTCCGCAAAAGGATTGAAAAGTATGAATCCGCCCACAAGGGTCACTACTGTCGGAAGGAGGAACGCCCCCAGACCAAGACCGATGATACGCCTTGCACCAAAAAGAGCGGCAATCTGCACCACTCCGAAAGCAAGGAGGACGAATCCGATCAGATATATCATGAACTTCGCAATGAAGCCGGGGAAAAGGAAGAGCACAAGGCCCAGAAGCACATCCACCAGAGCATTGAAGGACATCAGCGGAAGAGCTCCCTTCTCCTTATCACGAAGTCCTACAAAGAGGGACACCAGACCGGATGCCAGAAGAAAAGCTGCGATAACCTTCACAACTGTAGTGAGGGCCTTTTCAGGACTTATCACCATAAGTACACCTATAACCAATGCTATCAAGGCCCTCAAAGGTCCGTTGACCCTGCTCTTATAACCAAATGTAAACATCTGTATTTCAATTAAATGTCAAACTTATTCAATGTACATCATGCGAGGATGCCACTGAAGATCAGCTGCAACCGCAGTACACATCTGCACATTAAATGCAAAAATAGGAATTTTTTGCTATTTTTGCGGCCGTTTTTTCGCTTAATCAGCATGGTTTTATTCGACAACCATAATCACAGTCAGTTTTCTTTTGACGGGAGCAGGACCACCGTTGAAAGCAGTGCCCGTGCCGCCATCCGTGCAGGTCTCGGAGGAATCTGCTTTTCAGACCATTGCGACTTTTATGTCCCCCCGATGAAGGCATCATTCGAGAACGTCCTCCCGGAATATTTCGATGTGTCGCAGCAGCAGGCGGAAATAGACAGAGTCCAGAAGATCATTGGAGACGACATCAAGATTCTGAAAGGAATAGAGATCGGAATGTACGAAGAATGTCATGAGCCTATCAGACGCACATTGGAAGAAAATTCATTCGACCAGGTCCTCGCATCTGTCCACTACATCGAACAGACTGACCCATATTACGGGGGATATTACGAAGGAAAAGAGTGGAAAGATGCATACGGAAGATATCTCGAAACGATATACCGCGAGATGAAATGGCTCAAGGATTTCGACATAATGGGACATTATGACTATATAGTCCGGTATGCCTCATACCCGCAGACCTCGATCCGCTACCGCGATTTCAGCGACATCTTCGACGAGATGTTCCGCTACCTGATCCACGAAGGCAAAGCGCTGGAAATCAACACCAAAAGCTATGAAGGTCATCGCGGACGCATAGTAGAGCTCGACCATGACGTACTCCTGCGCTACCGCGAAATGGGAGGCGAGATCATCAGCCTCGGTTCAGATTCCCACGAACCTTCACGAGTCGGAGCATCATTCGCAACTCATGCAGCACTCCTGAAGTCCCTGGGCTTCCGCTGGAGCGCACATTACGAATCACGCAAGCTGGTGCAGCTGCCGTTATAAAGCATAGTCATTCATGGAAATAAAAGCAAATCCGCCCGCAATGCTGATCGGCATTGCGGGCGGATTTTATGATTTGGCATAAGATCCGACGGATTGCTCCATAGGATCAGCCGAAGCTGTCTAGAACGGAAGATCGTCTTCCACCGGAGAACTCATGTCATCAGCAGACGGCATTGGTGCGCCGGTAGGTGCCGAGTAGTTTCCTGCAGACTGGGCGTAGTTGTAACCCTGTGGCTGTGCAGGAGCTGACGAGCCTACATATCCGGCTCCTCCCGCCACTGCGCCTGTCGCGTAATCCGGCTGTGCAGCGTTGGCTGGCTCTATACGCCATGCCCTCACATCTGTGTACCAGCGGCCGTTATATTCGCGGCTGCTGAGATTGAAGGCAACCTTCACCTTGTCTCCGACCTGATACTTGTCCAGTTCCTTTACCTTGTCATCTCCCCAGACATTCATGCATACCTGTGAAGGGAAGTTTCCTTCCTGATATTCAAGGACGAACTCCTGCTTTGACCATGCTCCTCTCGCAGAAGTACCGGTCTGGACATTAAGTTTGCGGGCAATCCTGCCCTCGAGCTCCATTGCCATTATTACTTATCTTCCTTTGGAACAAACTTGCCTACCTTGAGGACCTCTACATCAAAGACGAGTACAGAGTTAGGCTCGATACCACGGTTTCCTCTCTCGCCGTATGCAAGGTTTGCAGGGATGTAGAGAGTTGCCTTTCCACCCTCGCCGAGGAGACCAAGACCCTCTGTCCAACCTCTGATCACGCGGTTTGCAACGAACATAGTAGAGTCGTTCTCGTCGAATACTGTACCGTCAAGGAGAGTACCCTTGTAGTTTACCCATACTGTATCCTGTGGAGCTACCTTATAGTCAGCACCTGCATTCTCGATCTTGTACTGGAGACCGCTTGCAGTAGTGTCAACACCCTCCTTAAGAGCGTTAGCTACGAGGAACTCTTTACCCTTTGCGAGGTTTACAGCTGCCTTGTAGTTCTGCTTCTTTGTAAGGAAACCGTTGAGGATACGACTCATTTCGTTAGGATCGATCTTGAAGTTTGCTCCGAAATCAGGATCATATGGAGTGCCCTCTGCCTCGAGGAAATCCACGATACCCTTCTTGAACTCTGCCATGTTGAGCTCTGCGAGATCCTCTGCGAAGTTGTTACCCTTGATGAATGAACCGATGTTCACACCGAGAAGGTAGCTTACTGAGTCAACCTCTGCTGCTGACGGCATTTCAACATCAACCTCTGGAGCTGATGAAGTGTTGCATGATACAGCGAGAGCCGCTGCGCATGCTGCTGTTGCGAAAAATTTAAGTGCTTTCATTTTTAGAATATTGTTTATTAGTTAATAATTGTCAATACATCTTGCAAAGGTAATTATTTTTTGGATTCAACAGCATTTTTCTCTCATCATTTACACTTATATTATAGAAGTCCGGAAAATGATGAGGAAACGGAGGCATGTTTTGGGAAAAAAGTTTTGAGGTCTCGAAAATTATTCGTTAACTTTATAATCAAATTTCTCGACTTATGTCAACAGATTCTGCAATGCTACATGCCAAGCTGAAGGAGTTTTTCGGATTTGACTCATTCAAGGCTGACCAGGAAAGTATCATCAGACACCTCACGGGCGGAGGCAACGCCTTCGTGCTCATGCCTACCGGCGGAGGCAAATCGATGTGCTACCAGCTCCCCGCACTTGTAATGGAGGGAACAGCCATCGTGATATCCCCTCTGATCGCCCTCATGAAAAACCAGGTGGACGCCATCAGAGGCTTCGTTTCCGGTAATGACGGCATTGCACACTTCCTGAACTCTTCCCTCAACAAGGCGCAGATCACGGAAGTGAGAAATGACCTGCTTTCCGGCGCGACCAAGCTTCTGTATGTAGCTCCGGAATCCCTTACGAAGGCTGAAAACGTAGCAATGCTGAAGGAAATCAAGATCTCCTTCTACGCTATCGACGAGGCGCATTGTATATCCGAATGGGGACATGATTTCCGACCTGAATACAGACGTATCAGAAACATAATCGAAGAGATCGGGCTTGCGCCTATAATCGCGCTTACAGCCACTGCGACACCCAAGGTGCAGAGCGACATCCTGAAGAATCTCGGCATGTCGGACGCCACGGTGTTCAAGTCATCATTCAACCGACCTAACCTCTATTATGAAATCCGCGACAAGTCGGATCCGAAGAGAGACATAATCAGATACATAAAGCAGAACAAAGGCAAGTCCGGCATCATCTACTGCCTCAGCAGAAAGAAGGTCGAGGAACTTGCGGAACTGCTGAACATCAACGGAATAAAAGCCGCTCCGTACCACGCCGGACTTGACGCGAAGACACGTGCGGAAAATCAGGACAAGTTCCTGATGGAGGAAATCGACGTCATCGTGGCTACCATAGCCTTCGGCATGGGTATCGACAAGCCTGACGTGAGGTTCGTCATCCATTACGACATACCTAAGAGCATCGAAGGATATTATCAGGAGACCGGCCGCGCAGGAAGAGACGGCAAGGAAGGACAGTGCATAACATTCTACAGCTACAAGGACATACAGAAGCTGGAGAAGTTCATGCAGGGCAAGCCTATCGCCGAACAGGAGATCGGAAAGCAGCTCCTCATGGAGACCGTCGCCTATGCAGAGTCGAATTCATGCCGCAGAAAGCTGCTCCTCAATTATTTCGGCGAGACATATCAGGTCGAGAACTGCGGAGCATGTGACAACTGTCTCCATCCGAAGAAGCAGTTCGACGGCCGCGAAGAGATGTCAATGGTCATCGAGCTTATCAAGGCCCTTCCGGAGCGCTTCAAGATAGAGCATCTGGCGAACATCCTCGCAGGAGAGATGAATTCTATAATAAAGTCGTACAAGCATGACAAGCTGGAGCTGTTCGGAGCAGGCAAGGACCACTCTGCCAGATTCTGGTGCGCAGTCATCCACCAGGGAATGGTTCTCCATCTTCTGTACAAGGACATCGAGGCCTATGGTCTGATCTCAGTGACAAAGGAAGGAGAGAAATTCTACGAGAAGCCATATACCCTTATGCTCACCGAGGAAAGGGAATTTGCTGAAGGCGAGGATGACGACGACGATGCAGCAGCTGCAGCAAGAGGCGGTGGTGGAGGAGATGCACAGCTCCTCACCATGCTGAAGGACCTCCGCAGGGATGTGGCAAAGAAGAAGAGACTCCAGCCGTGGGTGATCTTCGGAGACCCTTCACTGGAAGACATGTCCATAATGTATCCGATGACATACGACGAGCTCAAGAACTGTCAGGGAGTCGGCGAAGGAAAAGCCAGAAAATTCGGCAAGGAATTCATCGAGCTCATAGCCAAGTATGTGGAAGAGAACGAGATAGAAAGGCCTGACGATTTTGTCATGAAATCCATCGTGAACAAGTCTGTCAACAAGGTTTTCATTATCCAGAGCGTCGACAGGAAGCTCCCGCTGGAAGACATCGCTGATGCCAAAGGTCTGGATATGGAAGAGCTTCTCGACGAGATCGAGGCTATCGTATTCTCCGGCACCAAGCTCAACCTCGACTATTACATCGAGCAGACACTTGACGACGATATCGTGGAAGAAATCTATGAATATTTCCACACAGAGGCAGAGTCAGATTCTCTTGCTGATGCCATGGAAGACCTCCGTGACGACTATGACGAGCAGGAAGTACGTCTGGTCCGCATCAAGTTCCTCTGTGAAGTAGCCAACTGACGCATTGCAGCCATCCCCGGCATGTCCGGGGATCTACAGTTCTATCCAACGGATTTCCTTATCCCTGCCCCAGTAGGACAGCTGACGCTTTGCATAGCGTCTGGTATTGCGTTGGATAAGTTCTATGGCGCGGTCTAAAGAAACGACAGGTCCATCTCCCGGAGCAGTCGGGCCCCAGCCTTCTGTTGACACGAGACCGGCCTCATAATCGAACCAGTCAAAGATTTCCTTATATCCGACGGTCTGCAGGGCCGCCAGATCACGATATTGTGTCAGCGAGCGTACTTCATCGACCAGACCGTCATCGACCATCTGGACAACACGGCGGTTTATGCGGTCATACAGAACCTCCCTCGGCCTTGTCAGACCGATCTTCTCAACTTCAAAATCACGTTTCTTGCGGGATGACGTCTTGAATGAAGAGAAAGGCTTTCCTGTCATGAGGCAGACCTCAAGGGCACGCACCACCCTCTGCCCGTTGGCAATGTCTATGGTTGCATAACTTTCCGGATCAAGAACCTTGAGTTCGAGGCGGAGAGCCTCCACACCTTCTGCCTCGAGCCTGTCCGTGAGTTCTCTGCGGAGCTGAAGGTCGGCAGAGGGAAAATCATCGAGACCGTTGACAAGGGCATCTACATAAAAACCAGAACCGCCTGCCATGACAAGGGTTTCATGACCCTCATCAAAGAGACGGTTGATCAGTTCGAGAGCTTCTAGCTCATATTTACCGGCTGTATACAGCTCGGTAACAGTATGTGAGTGAATGAAATAATGCTTGACAGCAGCAAGCTGCGACGGATCAGGCACTGCCGTGCCTATGGTCATTTCCTTATAGATCTGACGGGAGTCACAGGATATGACGGGAGAGCCATGCTTGAGCGCGGCTTCAATACTGTAGTCTGTCTTGCCTACAGCAGTCGGGCCCAATATGATCTTCAGTCTTCTTCGCGCCATATGAATCCTTGACTACTCGTCATCATCTTCATCATAGATTTCCTCTGTCTCGTCGTCAGCTTCTGTATCTACTTCATCGTCATCGAAATCGTCATCCTCTTCAGGGTTCTTCTTCTTGTCGTCAGGAAGATCCTCGAATGCTACATATCCGTTTTCAAACTCGATCGGATTCGGTCCTTTCTGCTCTACGAGAAGCGGATAGAGGACACCTTTGCGGAGCTCACCCTCACCCTCGAAGGTGACAATGACGCTCTTGACATTTGTAGTGTCGTAAAAATATATGAACTTGTCCTCTCCCCTCTTGTGGCACTGCTCTGCAGTGACGCTGTCGATGGTTCCGAAGCCGAAATCAGTGAACACACTGTATCTTGCAGCCACTTCTCCGTCCGGACCGAAGGCCTTGAAAAGCACCACCTGGTCCTGCGGGAAGTCCATGTCAGCTCTCATCTGCTTGTGAAAACTATATAACGAGGCGTTGCCTTTCACCTCGTAAACTCTTGCAAATCCCTTTATACCCGGGAGAGACACTCTATATTTCAGAATCATAGTCAGTTAGAATTGAATATTGCACAAAAACGCCTCCACATACAGCGGAAGCGAAGTCAAAGATAATAATTTTTTCTTTCCTCGGACATAAAAAATGAGAGAAAAAAGAATATGTAAGTTTTCTGCAGCCTAATTGTTTTTTGATGCGAAAAATTTATTATTTTTGGATTTTGTATGGGCACATCAGACATAAAGGATTCATACAAAAGCATCGCCACAGAGTCGCGTGGGCTGTTCAAGGACAATGGAAGCAGATTCATTGCCCACGCATACCCCGTTGAAACAGAAGAAGAGGTCAAGGAGATCGTCGCAGCGCTCAAGAAAGAGTACTACGATGCGAGGCATCATGTATATGCATACCGGCTCGGCTACATGGGAGACAAGTTCAGGGCAAACGATGACGGAGAACCTTCCGGCTCGTCAGGAAGACCTGTCCTGGGTCAGATCGATTCATGCGGGCTCAGCGACATTCTGGTCGTCGTAGTCAGATATTTCGGAGGCATAAAGCTCGGCATTCCCGGCCTGATCAGGGCATACAAGACCTCAACAGCAGATGCCTTGGCAAATGCGGAGATAGTAGAGAAGATTGCGGCAAGGATGTACCGCGTACACTTCGGCTACCTCAACATGAACGGGGTGATGAAGGTCATGAAGGACATGGGACTCGAACAGAAGAACCAGAAGTTCGACATGGAATGCAGCCTGGACACCAGCGTGAGGCTGTCACTTGTGGACACATTCCTGGAAAGGATGGGAGATGTGGAAGGATGCAATGTTGAAGAGATTTAATTATTGAAATATGAGTAAGAAAAGTTTGATTTCAATCCGCGACTTCAGCAAGGAGGAGATCCTCCATGTGCTGGAGACCGCAAAGGAGTTCGAACAGAACAAGGTGCAGAACTTCCTGGAAGGAAAGGTCATCGCAAGCCTCTTCTTTGAGCCGTCTACCAGAACGAGACTCAGCTTCGAGACCGCAATCAACCGTCTGGGTGCAAAGGTGATAGGCTTCTCTGACGCAAGCAACACAAGCCAGAGCAAGGGCGAGACGCTGAAGGACACCATAAAGATGGTATCCAACTATGTGGACATGATCGTCATGCGTCATCCTCTGGAAGGAAGTTCACGCTATGCGTCTGAAGTAGCGTCTGTTCCTGTTGTCAATGCAGGAGACGGAGCTAACCAGCATCCTTCGCAGACTCTTCTTGACCTTTATTCCATCCTGCAGACCCAGGGAACTCTTGAGGGCCTTACAATCAATATGGTAGGAGACCTCAAATACGGTAGAACCACCCACTCGCTGCTGCAGGCGATGTCACATTTCAATCCGAGATTCATCTTCACATCTCCGGAAGAGCTCAAGATGCCGAAGGAATACAAGGCCTTCCTCGACAGAAGAGGAATCGAATATATCGAGACCACATCACTCAACGAGTACCTCGACGACTGCGACATCCTCTATATGACCCGCGTGCAGCAGGAGAGATTCACAGACCCGATGGAATATGAAAGAGTAAAGGACGTATATACTCTGAACGCCTCGATGCTTGACAATGTCAAGGATAACATGAAGATTCTTCATCCGCTCCCAAGAGTGACGGAGATCGCACAGGATGTCGACGACACTCCTTATGCATATTATTTCAAGCAGGCAGAAAACGGACTCTATGTCCGCATGGCAATCATCAGTTATTTATTAGGCTATCGCTAGACCATGACACACAAGGAATTAGTAGTAAGCGCACTGGAGAATGGTACCGTTCTGGACCACATACCCGCTGAAAATGTATATAAGGCACTGGACATTCTCAATCTGAAAGGTATCGAGAATCAGATCACAATAGGCATCAACCTCACAAGCAAGTTCTTCGGCAGGAAGGGCATCATCAAGATTGCCGACAAGTTCTTCGAGGACGAGGAGCTGAACAGGCTGGCTCTCATTGCTCCGAAGGCCACAGTCAATGTAATCCGTGACTTCCAGGTAGTGGAGAAGAAGAAGATCGTGATGCCGGAGGAAATCCATGGAGTTGCGAAATGCCGCAATCCGAAATGCGTGACCAACCATCAGCCTGTCAAGACATGGTTCAAGACAATAGACAACGGTAACGAAATATCACTTTTATGCCACTATTGCGAAAAAATAACCGGTCAGAAACATATTTTCTAAAATAAATCATTACCTTTAACGCGATATTGATTATAAATTTAAATTTAACCACATAAATAAGACATGAAAAAAGTTCACAATTTCAATGCTGGCCCATGCGTACTTCCGCAGCAGGCAGTAGACAAGGCCATCGAGGCTCTCAAGGATTTCGCCGGAACAGGTATGCCGGTAATCTGCGTATCACACAGAAGCAAGGAGTGGAGCGCTGTAATGGACGAATGCCGTGCACTCTGGAAAGAACTCCTCAACATTCCTGACACTCACGAGGTACTCTTCCTCGGCGGCGGCGCAAGCCTCGGTTTCCTTTATGTTGCCATGAACCTCCTCGAAAACAAGGCAGGATACCTTGAGACAGGAGTATGGGCAAAGAAGGCGCTCAAGGAAGCAAAGGGCATCGGTAACGCATATGCGGTGGCATCTTCAGCAGAGACCACATATAATTATATTCCAAAGGGTTACGAGATCCCTGCAGACCTCGACTATTTCCACATCACCACCAACAACACAATCTACGGTACTGAAATCCATGAGGACATGGACTGCCCTGTTCCTCTCGTTGCAGACATGTCGTCTGACATCATGAGCCGTCCTGTGGATGTCAGCAAGTATGCAGTCATCTATGGTGGAGCACAGAAGAATGTAGGTCCTGCCGGCGTGACATTCGTCATCGTACGCAAGGATGTTCTCGGCAAGGTAAGCCGCTACATCCCTACAATGCTTGACTACCGCACACATATCGACGGAGAGTCTATGTTCAACACACCTCCGGTATTCCCTATCTTCGTGATGACAGAGACATTGAAGTGGGTGAAGGAGCTCGGCGGCGTAGAGGCTATCTACAAGATCAACAAGGAGAAGGCTGCCCTTCTTTATGACGAGATCGACCGCAACTCGCTCTTCGTAGGAACAGCCGCGAAGGAAGACCGCTCGATCATGAACGTATGCTTCGTGATGGCACCAGGCTATGAGGCTCTCCAGGATGAGTTCATGAGCTTTGCAAAGGAAAGAGGCATGGTCGGAATCAAGGGTCACAGATCTGTCGGAGGTTTCCGCGCATCAATCTACAATGCGTGTCCGGTAGAGAGCGTTCAGGCACTCGTAGACTGCATGAAGGAGTTCGAGGCTCTTAAGAAATAAAGCTCCGTCGGTCATGAAAGTATTGGTAGCAACAGAAAAACCGTTCGCAGCAGCAGCTGTGAACGGTATACGTGAAATCGTTGAAGGAGCAGGCCATGAGCTTGCACTCCTCGAGAAATATACTGAAAAGGAACAGCTCCTTGCCGCTGTAGCTGATGCAGACGCCCTCATCGTCCGTTCGGACAAGGTCACTGCAGATGTGGTTGCGGCTGCCGGTCAGCTCAAGATCGTAGTTCGCGCCGGTGCAGGTTATGACAATCTCGACCTGCCTTCATGCACAGAGCGTGGAATCGTGGCAATGAACACTCCGGGCCAGAACTCGAACGCGGTTGCAGAACTCGCTGTGGGTCTGATGATCTATATGTCACGCAATCAGTTCACTCCTGGCACAGGATGCGAGCTCAGCGGCAAGACAATCGGTATCCAGGGCTTCGGCAACATCGGCCAGCTCGTGGCAAAGAAGGCTGTCGGCCTCGGAATGAACGTGCTCGTACTTGCCCCTCAGCCTGCCGAGAAGCATCAGGGATGGAACACAGTTCCTACTATCGAAGAGCTTTACAGCAAGTCAAATTTCGTATCAGTCAACATTCCTGCAACTCCTGAGACAAAGGGCATGATCGGTTACGATCTTCTCGCAAAGATGCCGAAGGGAGGATGCCTCATCAACACAGCCCGCAAGGAAATCATCTGTGAAGAAGGACTTGACAAGGCTCTCGCTGAAAGAGCTGACCTGAAATACGCAACAGATATCGCACCAGTGGCATATGCTGAACTTAAGGAGAAATATGCGAAGCAGATTTTCGCTACTCCGAAGAAACAGGGAGCAGAGACAGCAGAGGCCAACATCAATGCAGGTCTTGCCGCTGCCAGCCAGATCGTGAACTATTTCGCGACAGGCTGCACAAAGTTCCAGGTCAACAAATAGTACGTTATGGTAAGAGTTAAACCGTTCGCGGCAGTAAGACCGCCAAAGCAGTATGTAGAGGAAGTTGCTGCAAGACCTTACGATGTCCTCAATTCAGCGGAAGCCAAGGTTGAAGCTGGAGAGAAATCTCTTCTCCACATCACCAAGCCCGAGATCGACTTCGACCCTATAATCGACGAGCACAGCCAGCCGGCCTACGACAAGGCTGTCGACAACTTCAAGGCATGGCAGGAGAAAGGATGGCTTGTACAGGATGAGAAGCCTTACTATTATGTCTATGCACAGACAATGGAAGGCCGCACGCAATACGGACTCGTGGTATGCGCTCACACTGACGACTATGCTGAAGGCAAGATCAAGAAGCATGAGCTCACACGCAAGGACAAGGAAGACGACCGCATGATCCATGTCCGCATCCAGGATGCCAACATAGAGCCTGTATTCTTTTCATACCCGGACAACGACGAGATCAACGCCATCGTGAACAGATACATCACTGGTGATCCCGAATATGACTTCGTGGCAGCAGACGGATTCGGACACCATTTCTGGGTGATTGACGACCAGGCTGACATTGACCGCATCACAGAGATTTTCGCCGAGATTCCTGCATTCTATGTAGCTGACGGTCACCACCGTACTGCAGCCGCAGCCCGTGTGGGAGCCGAGAAGAGAGAGGGAAATCCAGGCCATACAGGTGAAGAGGAATACAACTGGTTCATGACCGTGGCATTCCCAGACAGCCACCTCAAGATCATCGACTACAACCGCGTGGTGAAGGACCTCAACGGTCTCACACCGGAACAGCTCATCGCCGCGATCGGAGAGGACTTCGATGTGAAGGAGGAAGGTACAGAAATATACAAGCCTAGCAGACTTCACGAGTTCTCGATGTATCTCGAGGGCAAGTGGTACTCTCTCGTGGCAAAGGAAGGAAGATATGATGACAACGACCCTATCGGTGTTCTCGATGTGACTATCCTTTCAAACCTCGTACTTGACAAGATTCTCGGCATCAAGGATCTCCGCACTGACAAGAGAATTGATTTTGTCGGCGGCATCCGCGGCCTCGGAGAACTTTCACGCAGAGTGGACAACGGAGAGATGAAGGTGGCTTTCGCCCTCTATCCTGTTTCCATGAAGCAGCTCGTAGACATCGCTGATTCGGGCAACATCATGCCTCCGAAGACAACATGGTTCGAGCCGAAACTCCGTTCAGGACTTGCAATCCACAAGCTGTCATAATCACGACAGGAGATATAACAGAAAAGTGCGTACTTCATAGCGAGGTACGCACTTTTTATATTGAATCATGAAATGGTCAGACTAACCTTCAGGATAGAACTTCGAAGCTACCGGTAGTCCTGAAGGTATCACAAAATGGTGTCCTTCGTCCTTCCACCTGTCCTCCTCCCACTCCGGAGAAATATATTCGCCTTCATGATCTGCAAGGAAAGAAAGGTATGTTATCTCAAAACCCTGGGCAAGATACTGCGATTCGTAGAAGGTCTGCACCTCGAACAACGCATCCACGGCATCTTTTCCGCACAAAGACGAGAGCCCGCTCTCATACAGACGCTCCCTGTCTTCCCCATATATATCAGTTGCCATCGCGAGGATCTTGAGGTCATTCTGCTCTGCCATAGCGCGTGAATATTCATGAAGATATCGGCTGTCTGTCTTCAGATGAACAATACCTCCCGGCTTGAGGAAGTTTCTGTAACGGTTCATAAACAGCGGGGATGTAAGACGCTTCTTTTCCCTTCCGATCTGTGGGTCTGCAAAGGTGATCCATATCTCCGAGACTTCACCTGGAGCGAAAAGCGACTCGATGAATTCAATGCGGGTACGAAGGAAACCGACATTGTCAAGGCCATGTTCTTCAGAATATTTCGCACCTTTCCAAAGACGCGCACCCTTGATGTCCACACCGATATAGTTGCAGGATTTGTTACGCTCCGCAAGGTCCACAGTATAATCTCCCTTTCCGCAACCCAGCTCGAGTATTATCGGCTTGTCATTGCCAAAGAAATCACGACCCCAGTTGCCCTTCAGAGGATGGTCACAATTAAGAACTTCAGATGTAGCCGGCTGTACCAGACATCTGAAAGTCTCGTTTTCCCTGAATTTTCTCAATTTATCCTTTCCCATATCAGTCTTCTTTCTTTGGTCGGTCACTGCGGCGATGTCCGCCGTTCCTGCTGCCGCCCTTCGGTCCTCTATGCATTCCCCTATGTTCCTTCTTATGCTCAGGTTTCGGACCCTCATGTCTTGAGCCCTCATGCTTCGGTGCGTCATGTTTTGGAGCTTCTGGCTTTACGTCTGCGCCTTCAGCATTGGCAGCCTCTTTTTTAGAGCCACCGTTTCCGCCTTTTGACTTCCTCTTTCTCTTGCGCTTGCGTATCTCGTCAAAACGGTTGATGGCATCGTCTCCTACTGCACTGACAAATTCAGGAGCAACAGGCTCCGCATCATTCTTGAGCGACTCCGGCTTCTCACCGTTTCTGTTCATCCTGATGATATCCCACACATCTTCAGCATACAACGGATAGAGGTTTGCGAATGAAGAAGGGTCATATGAGAAATACATGATCTCGCGGAGAATATCTGTCTTCATCAGATATGCAAGTCCGTCCTCGAACTCAAGCGGGTTATATATCTTCGGAATACGGGACTGGGCATCCATATATGCAGCAGTCTCGTAATTGAGGCAGCATTTGAGCTTACCGCACTGTCCTGCAAGCTTCTGCGGATTAAGCGAAAGATCCTGACATCTTGCTGCGGATGTCGTAATGGACTGGAAACCGGAAATATAGTTGGAGCAGCAGAGTTCACGTCCGCATACGCCAAGACCTCCGATCAGACCGGCCTCCTGTCTTGCTCCGATCTGCTTCATCTCTATCCTGATGCGGAATTCCTCGGCAAAGACCTTGATGAGCTGGCGGAAGTCCACTCGGCCGTCCGCGATATAATAGAAAATAGCCTTGGTTCCGTCTCCCTGGAACTCAACGTCACCGATCTTCATTTCGAGTCCGAGTTCTGCAGCAATCTGACGGGAGCGGATCATTATCTCATGCTCGCGCCCTATCGCCTCCTGCCATCTCTCGATATCGAAGAGCTTGGCCTTGCGGTAAATCCTCTTGAACTCATATGTCTCAGGATTGATACGCTTGCACTTCATCTGTCTGCCCACAATCGGTCCCTCAAGGGTAACGATACCCAGATCATGTCCGTTGGCGGCCTCCACAATGACCAGGTCACCGGTCTTTATGCTCTGTCCCGAGCCGTTCCTGTATATACCTTTTCTCGTATTCTTGAAGCGCACTTCGAAAAATTCATCGAACTGCTCCTGATTCACTCCGGAGAGCCAGTCGTACACTTCAAGCTTACAGCATCCCTGGCGGTATGTGCAGTCAAGTTCTCCGTTCTCTGACCTCTCGACAGAACATCCCCTCGAGCAGTCATATCTTTTTGATTCGTTCATCTGTCTAAACACTTATAAACATACGGTTGACAAGGTCGCAGAAAAGTATCTTCGAATTGACATTCCTGTCAATCATCGCCACGACCTTCTCAATATTGGTTATAGTTTTCATGCAGAAACCCTTGCCGCATCTGTCAGCCATAGTATCATAGAATTCCTTGTCTTCTTCTGAAACATAGGCTATCTGCGGCAACTTCTGCTGGACCAGAAATATCTTTCTGATGCATTCTGACGCAAATATACAAAAAGCTTTCTGTTTTTCACGCGAGTCCAATGCAGCGATCATATCACCACACTCCAATGCAGCCATAAGATTTCTCGAAACCACTGCATTCATCAGATCAGCGAAAAGTTCCATGAAGCTGTTGTAATCCTCCCTGTCGTCAAAAGGATTCATTTCCCTGACGCGCGCAGCCTCCTCTCTTGTCAAAGGCATCACCCTGATGCTCTGGCAACGCGAAAATATAGTCTGGAGCACTTTCTCCGGCGCATGGGTGATAAAGAGGAAAATCGTCTTTTCCGGTGGTTCCTCCACCATTTTCAGAAGCCTGTTTGCAGTCTCCTGATTCATCTTTTCCGGAAGATAAAAGATCACAGCCTTATATCCGTCAGCAACGGCTGTAAGCGACAATCTGGTGATGACTGACCTGGCCTCGGCCACTGCAATCAAGCCGTTCTTGCTCTCGATACCGATAGCCTTCTGCAGGTCTGCCTCAACGAAATAGGGATTGGCTATTGCAAGTTCTCTCCAATATCTTATATAAGACTCCGAAGTCGGCTTGTCATCCGAAGATTTCGGTCCCTTGTTGACAGGGAAGACGAAATGCACATCCGGATGAATCAGCTTGGCCATCTGACGGCATGACGGACACTCCCCGCAGGAATCCCCGTCACGAGGCGCAGCACAGTTGAGATACTGCACATATGCCAATGCAAGCGCAAGAGCACCACAGCCTTCATTCTCATACATGAGCATGGCATGGGCCACTCTTCCGCTGTCAGCCATCGAGGCAAGCATCCTCGCGACTTCAGTATTTCCTATAATATCAGCAAATCTCATTACAGAACCCTTTCTGCCGTGAAATACGCAAGCTCGGCAAGCATATCTCTCTCCCGGGTATGAGGGAAAACTTCCAATGCCTTGACAGCCTGACCGACATAATGATCCAGCTTCCGGGCCGCATATTCAAGTCCGCTGTGCGATTTCACAAATTTCACGATTTCCTCCCTGTTTTCGGGATGATCGACTATATTTCCTATAAGTTTCCTGACATGTTCCTCTTCCTGTGCAGAAGCATTGGCGAAAGCACCCAATAGAGGTAATGTCATCTTCTGTTCAAGTATATCCACTCCCAAAGGCTTTCCGACCGACTCCGTTCCGGCATAATCAAGGATATCATCCTTTATCTGAAATGCCAGACCCAGAGACACGGCATAATCCCTCGCAGCCTGCTCATATTCCTCGGAAGCATCAGAAGAGACAGCCGCCGAGACGCATGCCGCCTCGAAAAGAGAAGCTGTCTTGCTGTATATTATGCGGAGATAGTCAGCTTCGTCAGTATCGCCCTTCTGGGCCTTCTGAAGCTGAAGCATCTCTCCTTCCGCCAGGTCGCTCAATGTCTTCGAAAAGATACGGATGACCTTGATATCGCTTTGAGCATCCTTCAGGATCAGCTCCATCGCCTTGACAAGCCAATAATCTCCCAGCAGGACTGACACGGAAGGGCCCATGAGAGACCTCACGGTCGGCACCCCCCTGCGCTGGTCACTGTCATCCGCCACATCATCATGCAGGAGAGTCGCATTGTGAAGCAGTTCCGCGGCCGAAGCATACCTGACGGCAGACTCCGACACATCTCCCCCACCCTTGCACGCCTTGGCCATAAGCAAGGCCATCATAGGACGCATCTGCTTTCCCGAATGGGAGAGGATAGAACGGTTCGTCAGGTTAAGCAGCTCTATGTCACTCTCAAGCGAGGCGTATATGTTCTCCTGGACAGAAGTCCAATCATGTCCGAGAAATTCCTTTATTGACCTGATGTCCATAAACTCAATCTTCAAGGTTACCGATGACCTCCTCTGCCGTGTCAGCAAAGACCATCCGCGACATTGTTGTCTCTGTCATCATGCCTGTCCGGACATAATGTTCGAGAAGCTGGCGCAAAGGCTCATAGAAACCATCGTGATTCAAAACAAAAATCTTCCCATGATACTGCTTCAGATGCAAAAGAGCCAATGTTTCGATAACCTCGTCGAGGGTACCGACACCTCCAGGAAGAGCAACCACCGCGCATGTATCCTTTCGAAGCAGGGTCTTTCGTTCAGCCATCGTTTCAGTCCATATGACTTCAGAAAGATCCGGATAGACATATTCCTTCATGAATCTCGGGATTACACCTATATGATGGCCACCGCAACACTTGAGCTCATCCGAGATTTCTCCCATTGTACCTTTTATCGTTCCACCGGAAACGATTCCATATCCATGCAACGAAGCCGCCCGGACAAAATCACGAGCGACTTTATTGTATTTTGGATCTATGGTAAAACTTGCAGAACAAAATACAGCAATCTTCTTATCCATGTCCAAGATATTTAAAACAGAATTGCCGCTGTCAGCGTAAAACCGCTGTAATCAGCTCCTTTCAGGGCATCCTTGATAACCGCATCATTAAACAGGCCGTCTCCGTTCTTTGCAGCCATGAGACCACCGAAATTCCAGTTGTACCTGGCGATCAACTGAAGTCTCCATACATCAAGACCGACTCCGACACCTACTCCGTATTCCAATCTGTTCAGGCTGTCCTGAAGGGCGCCCTTGGTGAAATCAGACTTCACCTTCGTATTGATGCCATATCCCACAAAAGGGCTGACGTCAAGAAAAGGACGGAAAAGAAGCAGATCCGGACCCCACTGCAGCGAAGGCATCAGTTCAAGATATCCCATTGAAAAGTCAAGCTCCGAGACCTTGGCTCCCTTTACGCTATAAAGCAAAGACGGCTGGAAAGAAAGGCCGAAAGGCAGATCCAGACGATAGGTAAGACCAGCATGAAAGTTAGTGACAGTGCTGCTTTTCAAATTCTTGAAGTCCGCAGAAGATGTAGTCACACCTCCGACGATTCCCCATCTGTTTTGAGCAGACACTCCACTACAGAATAAGATTGTGGCTGTCATGATGACAGCCATCAATATAAATCTTTTCATATCAGACCCGATATCGGTTATGCGAGAGCGTCAAGCTTTGCAGCAAGATCAGCCTTTGAAATAACTCCGACATGCCTGTCCACGAGTTCTCCGTTCTTGAAGAAAAGGAGAGTCGGAATGCTTCTGATGCTGTATGTCGCAGGAACATCATCACAATCGTCCACATTGCATTTGCACACAACAGCCTTGCCCTCATATTCTGCCGCGATTTCATCAACGACAGGAGCTATGGCCTTGCATGGTCCGCACCATGTAGCCCAAAAGTCAACCATTACCGGCTTGTCCGTATTGAGGATCTCTGCGAAATTCGCATCTGTAACAACCTGTGCCATAATCTTTATTTTTGTTGAGTTTGAGTTTTATTATTCTTTTTCTTCTTTCCGAACATCAATGCAAGAGACACTGAAGCTCCGCTCGCATTTGCTTTGTTGAAATTCTCCAATTTTGTGCCGTTGACATTATCAAGCGCACCGATATGCCAGTTATACTGGGCGGTAAGCTGAAAGCACCAGAGCTGGATACCGGCACCTACTCCAGCACCGCATTCAAATCTGTTTACATCATCCCATGATGCAGACTGCTCTTTAGTCACAGCATACTGAACGTATGGAGAAGCCTGGGCGAATATCCTGATGTTCTTCTTCGCAAGTCTGGGACCCCACTGCACATTGACAGGAAGCTTCAGATGTCCTGTAGCAAGATTGCCCTGAATATCCGCACCAGTGGCACCTTTCACAGAATAGAGAAGGTCAGGCTGGATTGCAAACCAGAGAGGGAGGTTCCACTGCCATGTAATACCAAGATCATAACCGACAGTCGGAGCTGTCTTGAAATCAGTATTTGCAAGATTCATACTGCCCTTGACACCAAAGCGGCCGGCATGGGCATCTGTAGCAATAAATGCGGCCAACACAGCAGTCGCAAGCAATACAACAACCTTTTTCATAAGCAAGTCATTTAAATTAACATTCGACCGACAAATATAATAATTTGCCGGTCGAATACAAAACTATTGACAGTTAAATTTCCTAATACGATTTCTCAATATTCCAGACAAAAGCCCTTATGCCAAGATCAGGAGTTTCCTCATCCATCTCCTTCAGCTGCGCAAGAATTGGATCAACTTTGTCGTCAGAGACGAATGTGAGCATCGCATTATTCATCGTAGGCCATGCATGGTTTCCAAGATGAGGCTCGCCTGTAAATCCGCCTCTTCCGGCAATATCCTGCCACATGGTAAAGCCACGGCATCCGAGCTTCTCGATTGCATCTGCAATCTCCATGTTATAGGCCTGGTCATATGCTATAAAGATACCTTTCATATTTTTCAATATCATTACTTTATTCAACGATTGTAAACTTTTCACTTCTTTCGGCAGAGTGCAGAAATATGAAAAACATTTCCACATTACCTCTCCCCTAAATCCCCTCTCTTGGAGAGGGGACTTGCCATCGCTCCGCTCAAAGTTTTCAATATCATTACTTTATTCAACGATTGTAAACTTGTCACTATGACCTTGCGGCCTTGCGGGCAGCACGACGCTCCTGCCATGAAGCCATCGAAGCGTATACTGTAGGGATAATGACGAGGGTAACGAGAGTTGAAATCGAAAGACCCCATGCCACAACCATACCGAGCGAACGCCACATTTCAGAACCTTCACCCTGTCCTACAGCCATAGGGATCATACCGAGAACCGTTGTAAGGGTAGTCATGAGGATAGGACGGAGACGTGATTTCGCTGCAATAACCGAAGCCTCTGTCACGCTCTTTCCTCTTTCACGCATGAGGATAGTATAGTCGATGAGCACGATACCGTTCTTCACTACGATACCCATCAGGATGAGGATACCGATCATACCCATTGCTCCGAGAGGTGTTCCTGTCACAAAGAGACCGAGAAGAACTCCCACGAATGCGAACGGAATAGAGAACATGATCACGAAAGGACTCATGAACGACTCGAACTGTGAAGCCATCACTATATATACAAGGATGATGATCATTATAAGGAGCATGATAAGGTCACCGAACATCTCCTGCTGATCCTCATACGAACCACCGATCTTTACAGCAAGCTCCGAAGGAATCTCCATATCTGCAAGAACAGCATTTGTAGCCTCGACTGCATCTGAGAGGGCCACGCCATTGGCAACCACTCCTGACACAGTGATGAGACGCTCTCTGTTCTTTCTCGAGATTGAAGGAGGTGTGAGGGATTCCACAACCTTTCCAAGGTCCTTTATCCTTACACCCTTGCCGGCATTGTTGTAGATGATGATGTTTTCAATATCCTCGATGCTTGTACGGAACTCAGGAGCATAACGCACACGGATATCATACTCGTCACCATCCTCACGATAGTATGACTGGGTCGATCCGTTCATCGCTGCACTGAGATATGAAGCGGCAGTAGTACTGTTGAGGCCGTTCACGGCGAGCTTTTCGCGGTCGAAGTCCACCTGATACTCCGGCGTATATTCATCACGGCTGAGAAGCACCTGCGCGAACGCTCCCGACTTGATCATCTTCTCCTGAGCCTCTTTGGCAACGATATCGGTAGTTTCGAAATCGAATCCATAGATTTCGAAATCTACGGTAGAAGCTCCACCCATACCTCCCTGGGCACCTTCGGTCACACGAACCTTCTTGAACTCAGGATAGTCTGCAAGGATTCCGCGGACTGCGTCAGCTATCTCTCCTGTCGAACGCTCGCGGTCCTCCATACTGCCGACATTGATATTGTATGATACCACATGCGTACCGTTAGTCTGCATTGCCGCAAAGGAGTTGTCAGAGTCAGCCTGTCCAAGAGCAAATGAGCAGTTAACGATCTCCGGAATGGCAGCAGCGAACTTCTGATAGATTTCATGTCCGAGTTCCCTTGTCACCGCCTGTCCTGTACCGGCAGGAAGTTCAAGCTGGACAGTGATACGTCCGTCATCGGCTTTCGGGAAGAACTCTGTCTTCATCACAGGTGCGATACCTCCCACAGTTGCTGCAAACACAATCAGTGAAATGACAACGACTATGGTTCTGTGTCCTATACACCAGTTGATAAGACGGCCATATCCGGCAGAGATCAGGTCGATGAACTTATTGAAGTTTCCGAAGATCAGATCATGAAGCTTTCCATGCTTCGGCTTGAAGCGAAGGAACTGCGAACAAAGCATCGGAATCAGGGTAAGTGCACCGATTGTAGACACGATCATGATGATGCTGGTGATCCAACCGAGCTGCTTGAACATAAGTCCCGCCATACCCTTGATCATTGTCAACGGAAGGAATACGGCAAGCATGGTCAATGTGGAAGCGATAACTGAAATACCCACCTCCTGGGTAGCATGAACGGCTGCTTCCTTCGGCTTGGCACCTCTTTCGAGATGAGTCGAAATATTCTCAAGCACCACAATGGCATCGTCCACAACCATACCGATCGCGATCGAGAGAGATGACATGGAAACGATGTTCAGAGTGTTTCCTGTAGCCCAGAGATACATCAATGAAGCAAGGAGGGAAACAGGAATCGAAAGGACGATGATAAATGTCGCACGCCATCTTCCGAGGAAGAGGTAAACGACGAGCATCACGATGAGGAAGGTAACTATGATTGTCTCCTTCAACGAGTTGAGTGTATTCAGGATATTGTCAGAGCCGTCAACGACTGTCCTGATCTGGATATCAGATGGGAGTGTCTGCTCGATCTTCTTCATCTCCTTCTTGACACCCTTGATCACATTCACGGTATTGGCATCCGCCTGCTTCTGGATGACGATCTGTGCACCCTGTGTACCGTTTACATAAGCTTCCTGATATCTTTCCTCCACTCCGTCAACCACACGGGCAACATCACGGAGATATACTGTTTTTCCGCCAACATGTCCGAGAACGATATCAAGCATCTCTTCGGCAGACTTGAACTCCTTCTCCACACGAAGAGCATATGCGTTTGATCCTATGTCCACAGATCCTGAAGGCACATTCCTGTTTTCCGACGCGATTATGCTTGAGATTCCGGCAACTGTAAGACCATAAGCCTCGAGCTTGTTAGGGTCGCAATATACCTGGATCTCACGCTGCGGTGCTCCGGCAATAGACACCGTACCCACACCTGAAACGCGGGCGAGAGGAGTCGCAACCTTCTCATCGAGGATCTTCTCAAGAGCCTGAAGACTCTCGTCTGCAGTCGCAGCCATGATCATGATAGGCATGTCGTCTGCGCTGAACTTGAAGATGACAGGAAGCGTGACTCCGTCCGGAAGCACGGAGTTCACCATGTCGAGCTTATCGCGGACATCGTTGGTAGCGACATCGATATCCACACCCTCCACGAATTCAAGCGTGATAAGTGATATGTTTTCCTTTGATGTGGAAGTAAGATTCTTGAGATCACTCACACCGTTCAGGGAGTTTTCGAGAACCTTGGTAAGGTTGGTCTCGATATCCTCCGCACTGGCTCCCGGATACGAAGACATGACCATGACCACATTCGCATCAAACTTCGGGAACCTGTCCAATGATATGTTAATCAGCGAAAAAACACCGAAGATCGCCATCGCGATGAAGACCAGCGACGTCGTTACGGGATTATTTACCGCTTTTCTGTAAATACTCATATTATGACCTTATTCGTTTACTGTTACCTTAATTCCATCCTTAAGACGGATCTGACCTCCGACAACGACCTTTGCGCCATCACAAAGTCCCTCGAGAACCTCATATTCAGCACCCATACGGCGACCGAGAACAACTTTCTGATATGTGACTGTTCCGTCCTCGTTGAGCACATATACGAATCTCTCACCTGATCCCTGCTGCTTTACAACAGCAACATCCGGAATCACCACGCTGTTGTTTGAACCGAACTTCACAGTAGCTCTCACGAACATTCCCGGACGGAGAGTGCTGTAGTTGTTGTCAATCACTACCTCTACGGTAAATGTTCTTGTTGCAGGATCAACTGTAGGATAGATCTTTCTGATCTTTCCGGTGAAAGTCTTTCCAGGAAGGGCATCAGCTACGATTTCAACAGAATCACCCTTGCTGACCTTTGAATAATCAGTCTCCGAGATACCGACAAGCATCTTCACAGGAACGATCTGCTCTACTGTATATATAGGAGCACTCATGGCATACATGTCTCCTGCGTCATAATTACGGGCAGTGATCACACCATTGATAGGAGATACCAGAGTAGCATTTTCCTTAAGGTTCTCATACTGGGTCCTGCTGACATTGTAAGCCATCTCGATAGCATCAAGATCAGACTTCGAAAGTCCGCCCACCTCATAGAGCTCCCTCATACGGTTGAGCTCTGTCTCATTGTTCTTGAGCTGAAGCTCTACCTGTGCAAGCTGGGTCTGGTCCATCTCTGCCACAACCTGACCTTTCTTCACGAAATCTCCGATATCAACAAGAATCTTGCTGATTCGTCCTGCAGTCTGGGGAGCGATGTTATTCTTCACATATGCCTGAATAGTAGAAGTATAAGTCGCAAGCTGCGGCACTTCCTGCATATGAACCTGCTGGACTGAAACTGTAGGAATGATTTCCTCTGCAGCTACAGTCTTGCCGGCTGTCTTCGTGTTTGAATTGCCGCAACCTGCCGTCAGAACGACAGCAGCTGCAGCTGACATAATCCTGAAAATAGTCTTCATATCGTATATCTTTTAATTTCTATGTTAGTCTATGAAATCGTGTCCGAGAGTCTGCTCAAGCTGGGCCTTGGCAACAACGAAGTTGTAAATAGCCTGATATTCCGCGAGCTTTGCCTGTGTGAGGGCGAGCTGGGCGTCATTAAGCTCGATGAGCTTGCCTCTTCCCACACGGTATGATGCCTCTGAAATATCATATGCCTTCTGTGCTGAAGCCACAGCATTCTGAGCCGCATAATAACTCTTCATATTCATCTCCATGGTATTGAGGCTCTGTCGGATGGCAATCTTGAGCTGACGCTCTGTATTCTCCACCTGAAGCTTCACCTGCTCATACTGGTTCTTTGCCTGACGAATCTGCTGATAGCGTTTTCCGCCGGAGAAGATAGGAATGCTGAGGCTGAGGCCTGCAGTAGAATATGGAATCCAAGGAAATTCTCTGAAAGCCACATCATTGGCCATAGACATGTAAGAGAAGTTGAATGAAGCCGCAAGGCTAGGGATATTGGCGTACTTCTGAAGCTTGATGTTCTCTGCAAGCTGCTCTGCCTGGATCGCAAGCTGCTTCATTGTAGAGTTCATGTCCAAAGTCGCACCATCATACTGATTGATGTCATACAGCATCTGCTGCGAATAGTCTGAAAGAGATCCTGCAACATCCATTTCCATGTCAAGGTTAACACCCAGCACAGCCTTGAGCTGCCACAACGCGAGAATGATGGAACTTTCGGCATTGTAAACATTCGGCACAGCCTGCTCTACATTTGTCCTTGCTCTTACAAGTTCGAACTCTGACGCCTTCTGCGCATCATATCTCTTCTTGGTCTCTTCATAGTTTCCAAGGGCATTCTCATAGACCTCCTTGTACACATTGAATGCCTCCTTCGCAAAAAGAACGGCGAAATAAGAATTCTTGACCTGGGTAACGGTCTCCAGACGAGAACTGCGTGCCTTCTCGACCGCAAGCTCTACATCCATGGCTGAGATCTTGAGTCCCTGCCAGAGCTGCGCATTAACCAAAGGCATGGCTACGGTAGCTGAAGCCGTAATTGTGTTGAACATACCCACCTCGATCTTCATAGGCTCCTGGCCTTCGCCCATAGACATGAACATCGCCTGCTTCTTGATTGTCCTCTGATAAGATCCTGTGAGATCTATCGAAGGGAAGAGCGAGGCATATGCTCCTTTCTTTGCAAAGCCAGTCCTTTCAATCTCCATGTCAGCCACCTTGACCGACACATTTTCACTTAAGGCAATCTCGAGAGCCTGCTCCAAAGTGATGGTCACCGGAGCTGCCGCCGAGTCAGTCTTCTCAATGATGTGCCCGCTTTCGGCATTCGCAGTCTCCTCCGGCGCAGTATTTGTCATGTATTGCGCAGAAGCAGAGAACTGTGCCACAAGAGCACCTGTAATGATTGCTGTAATTACCGCTGATTTCTTCATTTGATATATACACTAAACTAATTAATTCCAAGAGTGCAAATATCAGCAAATTCTACACCAAAAACACCATCCGTATTGGTCCAAAATCACACAGATTTGGTTCAAAGTTTTAAAATCGCTATATTTGGCCGACAAAGGTAATAAAATGAGAGAAAAAAGCCAAAGCGCCTTAAAGCCAGCCATCTTATTCGGAGAGAAGAATGTCTCACGAGTCGGATACATAGACGGTTACATCTTTGCCTGCGAGATCGAAGGAGAAGGACACATATCATATATGAAACCCCGTCGTCCCAAGTATCACCTTGTGATCATCGTGCTGAAAGGCAACATAAACCTTATCATTAACGGAGAAAGGTTCTCATTCGGAAAAAACTCCTACATAAACCTTCCGACATGGACGGACATATACGAAATCCATTACGACAAGGATTTCCATGCCATGGCGGCAGCTACGGACAACAGTGTCCTCGAGGACATATTTCAGAACAGGAATCCGTTCCCGCCAGACTTCAGATTCAGGATAGACCATGGCCTCGGCGGAGAAATAATGGATATAGAAGACATTCAGACGCTCCGGAAAGACATCAGCAACATGATAACTTCATTATCAAACCACGATCACTATTTTGCTGAAGAAATCAACTACGCATACTTCTACATCCTCCTTACAGACATGGCGGACATGCTGTGGAAACGTTATGGAAAGGAGGCCCCTTCCAGACATCCGGACATGAAGAGGGCGGACGGAATACTCAAGGAATTCGCCACCATCCTGACAGAAAACATTGAAAAGGAGACAAGCGTGGGATTCTATGCAGAAAAACTGTGCATCTCAAAGCAGTATCTCTCGCTGATTGTAAAGGAAAAGACCCATACAACCATAGGCACAATTATGGCCGCCGTAAGAACGGAAGCGGCAGCACGCCTGTTGAGGGATCCGGAACTCAGCATACAACAGATTGCCGAAAGGATGACATTTGCAGACCAGTCATCATTCGGCAAATTCTTCAAGAAACATGCAGGGGTATCCCCTCTGAAATACAGGCAGAAGCTCAAGAAGACCCTGCTCTCACTCCGTCCGAAGGAGATCAGCGGTCAATCGCAGCGACGCGATTATTAAAACTCCGGCGACACCTCCAGCCACTCGTACTCTCCTCCCCAGATCTCGAGGTAACGCATGAAATCCGCATTTGAAAGGACCACGCTGGCTGTGTTGTCGCAAGGATGGAAACTTATCTTTTCGGAAACCTGAAGATCCTTGTCCAGAAAGAGCTTCACTCTATAGCCATTCGGAAAATGTTCCTTTGTCAGTTCATCTGTTTTCATGTCATGAATCAGACCAAGAGGCGACACGGAGCCTGGCAGCAGACCAAGACAACGCTCCATACGTTCAGCTGAAGCGAAAGACAGCTTTCCTTGCTTAAGCATACGCTCAAGCGAGTGTATCGCAAGTTCCTTATGGCACTCGAACACCACCAGATAATGGCGGTTTCCCTTATGGTTCCTGAAAAAGAGATTCTTGCAGTGGGTGGAATCTATATCCTTCCAATATTCAAGCGCAAGCTCGATGGTAGGAAGAGGGGGATGCGTATGAAGCTCATAAGCGAGGCCATGCTCTTCAAGGAAAGCAATGACCTCGGCTATGCGTGCGTTTTCGGTTTTTTCCATTATCTGTTTATCGGCTTTGCGAAATTTGTAGGTTCAGCCTTCTTCTTTTGAGGATGCACGATGGCAGCAGGCTGCTTGCGCATATAGCTGTAGACAAGAAAGCCTATTCCCAAGAGTATGAATGGTATGCTGAGGCACTGGCCCATATTGAGAACCATATCCTGCTCGAATCCCACCTGCGGTTCCTTGATGAATTCGATGAGGAAACGCATTCCGAAACATCCGATGAAGAATGTACCGATAAAGAAACCTCTGTAAAGCTTGTCAAGTCTGAACTTATACATGAGTATCTGGAAGATACCGAGAAGGAAATAACTCAAGGCCTCATAAAGCTGCGTCGGATGCTTCGGCTCCGTCTCCCCGCGGAGCTCAAAAATGAAACCCCAAGGAAGATTAGTCACATCTCCGTATATCTCGGAATTGCAAAGATTTCCCAGACGGATGAATGTCGCCGCAAAACATACGGCAATGGCAAGATGGTCAAGAATCCAGACAAAGTCAAAATTATATTTGCGGCCATAATGTCTTGCAAACCACCACATCGCAATAAACAGGGCTATTGTACCGCCATGGCTGGCAAGACCTCCCTTCCACGGCATGAAGATTTCCCAGAAACCCTTCCAGCTGCCCAGGTAGTAATCAGGCTGATAAAAAAGACAATGTCCAAGGCGGGCACCTACGATCGTACCTATCAGAAGTGTATAAAGTAGCGGATCCAGGAGTGTCTGCGGGACTCCCTCTCTTTTGAAAAACCATTTGAATATGTACCATCCGAGGATAAATCCCGATACGAAAAGCAATGAATACCACCTGAGGGAGATAGGACCGATACTCAATATCTCCGGATTCATATGCCAGTTTACTACCAATGTTTCAAACATAATATCATAATTTAAGACTGCAAAGATAGTAATTAGACACGCAAATAGGACAAAAACTACATTAAAACGACATCCGAAACATTAAACGACAACACACAACAGCGGAAGCCTTGAACAAAAGAAAAAATGGCCACCGGGAAACCGATGGCCATCTGTATATGGATTTTGTAGATCCGAAATTAGTCAGCGAGTGAGATTCTCTTGAATGTAAGAACCTTTGCCTCAGCGTCAGCTGCCTTGATGACATCCTTCACTGGAGTCTTGCCGTCACCCATCTGATAGCCCTGCTCCTCGAGAGTCTGCTCCTTGAAGAACTTCTGGAGACGACCCTTGGCGATGTTAGCTACCATCTGCTCTGGAAGGTTTGCTGCCTTCTCTGCAGAAACGGTCTTGATGATCTCACGTGCCTGCTCTGCCTGCTCTGCAGTGATCCAGCCCTTAGACTGGTTAGACTCAATGTGAGCCTCGCTGTCAACGTGTGCAGGGTTGATGCCTGCCTTTGTGAGGGCAGCGTCAACTGCCTTCTGAACGAGCTCTTCCTTAGTCTTCTCTGTAGCAGTCTTAAGCTCTGTGTCGATCACGTTCTGTGGTACAGACTCAGCAGAAACAGCAACTGGATTCATTGAAGCCACCTGCATTGCAACACCCTTTGCAGTCTGCTCATCGAATGCCTTGTTGAAACCAACAACAGCAGCGAGCTTGCCAGTGATCTTGTGCATGTAAGCTGAAATGAAAGGTGCCTCAACAGTCTCGTATCCTACGATGACATGCTTCTCACCTGTCTTACCAGTCTGCTCTGTAACGGCAGCCTCAACTGTTCTTCCGTCAGCGAGTACGCATGCCATGAGGGCATCCTTATCAGCTGGGAAGTTTGCGATAGCTGTCTCAGCGATAGCCTCAGCAAGTGCCTGGAACTCAGCGTTCTTTGCTACGAAGTCAGTCTCGCAACCGAGTCCGAGAACGATAGCCTTCTCGCCGTTTACCTTTGCGATTACAGCACCCTCTGAAGTCTCGCGGTCAGCACGCTTTGCTGCTACGAGCTTACCTTTCTCGCGGATGATTTCCTTTGCTCTCTCATAGTCGCCGTTAGCCTCTACGAGTGCCTTCTTGCAGTCCATCATACCTGCGCCTGTCATTTGACGGAGCTTTGCTACGTCAGCTGCTTTAATCTCCATTTTCAATAGATGTTTAAAGTGTTACAATAATTACTCTGCTGGAGTCTCTGCAACTTCCTCAGCTGGCTTTGCACCCTTGCGAGCGCGGAGCTTCTTGCCTGCTGGCTTCTCCTCAGCCTGCTCTGGAGCCTCTTTCTCCTTCTCGAGCTTCCTTTCGTCCAATCCCTCTTTGATTGCGCCGCAAAGTACATCCATGATGTAAGCGATAGACTTTGCTGCATCGTCATTTGCCGGAATCACATAATCAATCGGAGTAGGATCGCAACAA
>JAFYLU010000065.1 GCA_017550025.1 Bacteroidales bacterium
CTTCTTCGTAAGCACCGAGATGCTGTTTTCCGATTCGGATGAATTCGACACCCTCAAGCATATGACGACAGTCCTGACTGACGGCGAAAGCCCGAACATGGACCTTTCCGGTTACCGCACCCTGGACATAACCGCAAGCGAAGAGGATATCGTCACAAGACTGATGGACCTACAGAAGATCGGCCATTACGGAGAGCTTAAGCCGGCGACTGCCGGCGAGGCTACAAAGAAGAACAAGTTATCCGAACGTGAGAAGGACGTTCTGAAACTTATGGTAAAAGGGCTGATCAACAAGGAGATAGCAAAAGAACTTGACATCTCCACAACTACAGTGATCTTCCATCGCAACAACATCTGCGACAAGCTCCAGACACGCTCTATAGGAAAGCTTACAGTCTACGCCGTACTCTCCGGCATCGTAAGCATCAAGGAAATCTGAAAAAAATCTGTTCTTTCTGCAACAGAACGCATCGCCATTCGTCATATAGGTGGAACAAGACCTGATGAAAGACACTATTGACATAGAAAAGGTATATGACGCCATGTCCAGAAGGCTTTACAATACAAGCCTCAGGATTGTCGGATGCAGCTCGGACGCAGAAGAGATAATGCATGACACAATCCTTCAGCTGTGGAAGTTCGGCCGGAAACATGAGATCATTGACATCGGGAAATGGTTGTCAAGCATATGCATCAGAAAATCCATCGACAGACTGAGGGAACGGCACAGATGGAAGGACATTCTTGAAAACTATGAAGATCCGATATTGGAAGAGTCTGAAACAGAGCCTCTTGAATACGACATCAGGACCATAAGAAATGCTCTTGCTTCCCTCCCCGACCATTACAGGGCAATTGTCTCGCTGCATCTTTTCGAAGGATATGATTATCAGGAAATTGCTCAGATAACAGGAAACAACGAAAATACAATAAGAAGCCTCTACATGCGAGGACGACAGAAACTGGCAACTGCCATAAGACAAAATACACCATGACAGAACTTGAAAGATATATTGCAGATAACCGCTCCGCATTCGATTCGGAACCCGTTCCGGCCGGAAGCATGGACAGGTTCATGAACCGTCTGGCTTCAGAAAGAAGGAAAAGACGCATCAAGGTTGCAGGGACAATTTTCTCCGGCATAGCGGCTGCATGCGCAGCATTCATGGTACTTTTCATGGAACCAGACATGTCCAGAACTCTTGAAAGATGCCATACGAAAATTGCAGAGATGACCAATAAGATCATGAACATTGCCGAAACTGAATATCCGGATGAAACGGAGATTATCCGCAATATGGTAAGCGTCATAACCGACGAGGTGATTCCTCTGGAAGAGCAGCTCCCTGATGAACTAAGTACAAAAGAAAAGAAGCGTATACTCAATGAGTACTACTATCAGAAATATACGGCATTGCAAAGTCTGATGGCAGAACTGTAATAAATTAAAACACAAGAATATGAAGAAGTTATTTATCACCCTGGCTGCGGCAGCTATAGCAATGCTCGCAGCAAACGCAGAAGAGAAGGAAAAGGTCTACAATTTCGGTGAGATCACCAGCATCAATGCAGGATTCTCTTATGAAATCAACGTCACTCATGGCAGATCAGACAAGGTCAAGGTAGTATATGACAGCGAGATGGAAGATCTGCTTGAAATCAAGTACTCATCTACGACCAAGAGCCTCAACCTCTTCGTGAAGAACGATATCCAGAAAATGTTCAAGAACAAGAGCAGGAACGCGACACGTGTACAGGTCTACCTGGAGATGAAGGACATAAAGTCAATCGACCTCTCTGGAGCAGCAAAAGCTACATTCGAAGGAACATTCAAGACAGAGAATCTTGACATGGACCTTTCAGGAGCAGCTGGGGTAAACTCTCTTCAGATCAACGGCATGACTTTGGACGCAGATTGCAGCGGAGCAGCATCAGCATACATCACAGGCAATTTCATGAAAAAGATGGAAGTGGACATCAGCGGTGCAGCAAAGGTGGAGGTCCACAGCAATTCAGCTGAACTGGATGCCGACGTAAGCGGAGCCAGCAAATTCATATGCGAGGGAAACTTCGACAAATGCGAGATCGTTTGTACAGGAGCTTCGTCAGCAATAATGAAAGGAAAAGCCGATAATGCTGAATATGAATGTTCAGGAGCAAGCTCGATCGATGCACAGGACTTCATCGTAAGAAACGCAGACCTGGAGCTTACAGGAGCAAGCAAGGCAAAAGTCCACGCAACCTCGGAATTGCGCCACAATGTATCAAGAGCCAGCAAGATGACGTATTACGGAAATGCGAAACTCGTCAACCTGAGCAATGACTCGAATATAATAAACGGAAACTAGTCGTTCTGACGACGGAGAGAGAAGAAGAACTGAAGTCCTCCTTCGAGACGGTTGATCACACGTACCGTTCCTCCGTGGAACTTGACTGCATTCTTTACGATAGAAAGGCCGAGGCCGGAGCCACCTACATCTCTGGCACGGCCTTCTTCTATGCGGTAGAACCTCTCGAAGATCTTCTCGAGGTGGTCTTCCGGTACGCCTGAACCAGTATCGTAATATGTTATGTAGCAGAACTTTTCAATAGTACTATAGCATTCCAGATGCATTGTGACGCCGTCACCTGCATACTTGAGGGTATTCTCTACCAGATTCCTGACAATGGTATATACCAACGACCTGTTGGCGATAAGGACCGTGCCTGCAGACAACCTGTTTTCAACGATGTTTCCTTTCTCAGCGATCCTTTCGGCAAACTCGTCAAACACTTCATTCGCAACATCGTAAAGGTCGATTTCCTCCTTGCGGAGCTTGTCAGAACGCTCCTCCATCTTGGTTATCAGAGCCATGTCCGTAATCAGTTCGGAAAGACGGAGAGTCTGGTTATATGCCTTTTCGACAAACATCAGTTTCTTCTCGGGCGACATGTCAGGACATGCGATGATTGTCTCAAGATATCCTCTGATGCTGGTCACAGGGGTACGGAGTTCATGAGAGATGTTGCTGGTCATCTGCTGCTTGAGCTTCTGGCTCTGCTGCTCAGCCTTCTGCTGACCTTTTTTCCATAGACGATGTATCAAAGCACCTGCACCGACAAGAGCCAGAGCGACAAGGATATTGATGATGATAAGCAGAGTCTTCATCAGTCTACCGGATTAAATATATAACCGAATCCGGACCTGTTGGTAAGATAACCCTTGCAGGCTCCGAGCTTGCTTCTGATACGGGCGATATGGACATCCACAGTCCTGTCAAGGACATAAGGGGCGTCTTTCCAAAGTTCAGCGATAAGGTCTTCGCGGGAATAGATCTTTCCCTGATTGGAAGCAAGAAGGGAAAGGACTTCGAATTCCTTCTTCGAGAAGACAACCTTCTCACCATCCATGTAGACCATCTTGTTCTCCATATCTATCTTCAGACGTCCGCATTCAAGCATTGCAGGAAGCTTTGGCTCAACCGGAGTCATACGACGAAGTACTGCGCGCACGCGCGCTATCACTTCGTGAATCGAGAACGGCTTAGGAATATAATCGTCGCCTCCGGCAGAAAAACCGGTAAGAAGATCGTTCTCCGTAGTCTTGGCTGTAAGGAAAATTATCGGAATCTGATTGTCCAGCTCGGTACGGAGCATCTTCGCCATGGCAAAACCGGACATTCCTCCCATCATCACGTCCAGAAGTATAAGTCCATGTTCGGGACCAAGGATTTCCAGAGCTTCTTCCGCGGAAGCGGCACAATCGACTGTATAACCGGCATTCTCAAGGTTGAACTGCAGAATCTCCCTGATGTCTGCCTCATCATCTACTATAAGTATCTTTCTTTCCATATATAGGCTATTAGCTCCACAAATATAAATCAATTTTTCCGTATCTTTGTCTAATATCAACGAAGGAAAATGAAGTTTATACACATATCCGACCTGCATATAGGCAAAAGAGTCAATGAAAAGTCCCTCATTGACGAGCAGGTCCATATCCTCAGCCAGATATGCACGATAGTCCGGGAACAGAATCCAGACGCTGTCCTTATAGCTGGCGACGTCTACGACAAGGCCGTCCCTTCAGGCGAGGCCGTCCTTCTTTTCGACGATTTTCTTACCCGTCTCTCGTCTTTGACGGAGCATATCTTCATCATCAGCGGCAACCATGACAGCGCGGAGCGCATGGCCTTCGGCGCCCGCCTGATGGAGGGAAAGGGCATCCACCTTTCCCCTGTCTACGACGGCTCCCCGGAGCCGGTCACCCTGACCGACAGCTACGGAGCCGTCGACATGTACATGCTCCCGTACATAAGGCCGGTACATGTACGACACTTCCTTCCCGACGAGGAGAAGGAAGAGGTCGTTTCATATGATTCCGCAATACGCAAGGCGGTTGAAAAGATGGGGGTCGACAAGGAACGCAGAAATGTACTCATAACCCATCAGTTCGTGACCGGAGCCCTAAGAAGTGAGTCGGAGGATGTGAATGTCGGGGGTCTGGACAATGTCGAAGCATCGGCATTCGATGACTTCGACTATGTGGCCCTGGGCCACCTCCACCGTCCGCAGGACTGTGGAGATGAACGCTTCCGCTACAGCGGAAGCCCCTTGAAATATTCATTTTCAGAAGTAAATGACAATAAATCTGTTACAGTTATCAATCTAAAGGAAAAGGGCATACTTGAACGGGAGCTTGTACCTCTGGTTCCGCTTCATGACTGGCATGACCTCAGGGGCACATACGAGCAGCTGACCTCACGTGGATTCTACGCCGGTACGACATGGACCGAGGATTTCGTGAGGATTACATTGACCGACGAGCAGGACATTCCGGACGCTATAGGAAAACTCAGGACCATATACCATAATCTCATGGAACTGAGATATGACAACAGACGCACAAGAGCAGGTGTCGCAGCAATAGGTTCAAGCGCAAAGGCTGATACAAAGTCGCCGCTGGAACTGTTCGGGGAACTGTATTTCAAGCAGAACGGCGACAATATGAGTGCGCAGCAGGAAGAATATCTGAAGGGAGTGATTGAAAAATTGATGGAGGGAGAAAGATGAGACCGTTGAAACTTACCATGTCGGCATTCGGGCCATACGCCTCTGCCGTTGAAATAGACTTCACCCTTTTCGGACGACAGGGGCTTTACCTTATTTCCGGAGATACGGGAGCAGGAAAGACAACCATCTTCGATGCGATAACATTCGCATTGTACGGAGAACCGAGCGGTACGAACAGGGACAGCGGGATGTTCCGTTCCAAATATGCGGACGAAAAGACTCCTACCTTTGTCAAGCTGGAATTCGAATATGACGGGAAGACCTATCTGATAGAGCGTAATCCGGCGTATGAAAGGCCGAAGGAAAGAGGCGAAGGAATGACGTTGCAGAATGCCAACGCTTCCCTGCTCCTGCCTGACGGCTCCCCTGTTGCGGGACTCAAGAACGTGGATGCGAAGATATATGAGATACTTGGAATAGACAGGACGCAGTTCTCCCAGATAGCGATGATAGCGCAGGGAGACTTCATGAAGCTTCTGTTCTCGAAGACTGACGAAAGGCAGAGGATTTTCCGCAGGATCTTCAAGACCGACATCTTCGTCAGAATCCAGGAAGTACTGAAAAGGGATGCCAACGAACTGGCAGCAAGATGTAGAGCGGAAAGAGCTGGTATAGAGCAATATATAGAAGGTATCGAATGTGCTGCTGAAAGTCCGTTTACTGCATTGGCTGCCGAGGCTAAAGGACGCAGGATGAACATCGAGGACGTTCTGGACATGCTCAGATCCATAATAGCCGAGGATACGGATGCAAACAAGGCATATGCATCAGAGAAAGCACTGTGCGAGTCTGAGAGCAAAGCGGTCGAGGCATTGATAAAGAAGCAGGAGGAATATGACAAGGCCTGCTCCAGACTGAAGGCAGACACTCTCCGGCTTCAGGAACTTACAGAGCGTCTGGCAGCTTTGGAGGCATTGCTGGAAGAGAAACGCAAGCTGGCTCCTCAGGCCGAAGAAATCTCAAAGGAAATCGGAAGAATCGGAGGATTCATGCCTCGTTTCAGCCAGATCGAGGCGATGCAGAAGGAAGTCAAGGCTCTGCAGGAAAGGATTGCTTCTGAAGAAAAGGCACTGAGGCTGGCAGAGACATCTGTCGCAACTCTTGGGGCTGGCCTCGAAGCTCTAAAGGAAGAAGCAGCAGGTCTGGAAAATGCAGGTGAAGAGCTCCTTAAGGCTCAGCAGACAAAAGAGCTTCTTCTCAAAAGGAAGAATGACCTGAAAAGCCTTAGCGATGCCATAAGGTCGCTGGAAGAAAAGAAAGGTATGCTGGCTAGATATCAGGAGGGGTTGAAGACAAGAATGGCTGAAAAGGATGCCGCATTAGCTGAATACACGGCAGGCAACAATCTGTTCCTGTCGGAACAGGCGGGGATTCTCGCCAGCGGACTTTCCGCTGGTGCGCCATGCCCGGTCTGCGGATCTACCGTCCATCCTTCGAAGGCACGGCTTTCTGAAAACGTGCCGTCACAGCAGGAGGTAAGGACGCTCAAGGAGAAGGCTGACGAACTTGAAGCAAAGGTCAATAAGGGAGCCGGCATATGTCTGGAACAGAAGGCAAAGGTAGAAGCCGAACTGGAGGCTCTTAATGCACGTCTTTCAGAAATATTGTCTTTGGAGGAGTATACCGCCGACGTACCAGCATTGGTGGAAAAGGAGACTTCTGCTGCTGAAAAGGACATATCTGACAAAGAGAGATCGATTGCAGACTTGAAGAAGAAGGCTGACAGAAGGGCTGCTCTCAGCAGAATGATTCCGGAAACGGAAAAGCAGATTCTGCAGGCTCAGGAGAAGGTCAAGATATCTGCTGGTCTCCTGGCGGGATTGAAGGCGGAACATACGGCTAAAGCAGCACAGGTTGAAGAAAGTGTCATGGAGCTTCCATTCAAGACTAAGACTGAGGCAGAAAGCTATATACGCACGTTGACAGAACAACGTAATGTCATAATGACCGGCATCGCCTCATGCGAGGCCGATGTAAGCAGGTGCAGGGAATCCATCGCATCTCTCAAGGCAGGCATCGAAGCTGTCAGGGAACAGGTCAAGGAAGTCATTTCCATCGACAAGGATGCTGTCCTACAGGCAAAATCCGAGGCGGATTCTAAAGTTTCATCTCTTGATTCCCTCATACGCCATACATTTGCACGCATCAGATCAAACAGCACCATCCTGGAGAACATCATCAGACGTTCGGACAGTCTCATGCGTCTTGAAGAGGAGTTCGCATGGAAATCAGTCATGGCCAAGACGGCGGGAGGCGATCTGGAAGGAAAGGAAAAGGTGATGCTGGAGACTTATGTCCTGATGGAGTATTTTGATAGAATCATAGCAAGGGCCAACACCCGGTTCATGTCACTCTCCGGAGGACAATACGAGCTCAAGAGAAGGGAGACCGCATCCAACAACAGAAGCCAGTCAGGACTGGAACTGAATGTGATAGACCATTACAACGGCAGCGAAAGAAAGGTCGAGAGTCTGTCGGGAGGAGAGCAGTTCAAGGCTTCCCTTTCCCTTGCCCTGGGACTGTCTGACGAGATACAGTCCAGTGCAGGAGGCATCAGGCTTGATACCATGTTCGTAGACGAAGGATTCGGTTCGCTGGACGATGAGTCGTTGAGACTTGCCATGAACACATTGGGAAGCCTTACCGAAGGCGACCGTCTTATCGGTATCATTTCCCATGTGCCTGCATTGAAGGAAATAGACAGACAGATACTTGTCAGGAAGGACAGATTCGGCGGAAGCCGTATCGAAACGATCTGTTAAGGATTTGTAACAATTAATTAACACACAAACTATTGCGGTGCTTGAAAATCTCCTTACCTTTGCACTCGGTTATTAGTTTTAGTGTTATTAATTATGTGGTTATGATGAGGCATCCTCGCGAGAGCGACGAAGTCTCATTTTGTTTTATACAGGTCCGACGGACCTATATAAAACAAACCGAGACCGGTCATCTCACCGCATCACATAACACCCTCTGTATTAACGCCTTACAAGATATGCGTGCTACCAAAAGGGAGCACGCATATCTTGTAAAACACTGCATATCAATATTTTACAAATTACCCACAAAGCTACTTCGTGAAGAGGTCGGGACGGTCGGTGATGATGCCGTCGAGCTGACATTGAGGGATGAAAGCGGGATCGTCCAGAGTCCAGATACGGGTACGGTAGCCCATGTCATGTAGCCATGATGACAAGGAAGCGGACAGAGCCTTATTGAAGAAGTTGAACGAACGGATGTAACTGTATTTTTCCTTTGAGAAGACACTGAATGTACCATCAAAGATCACAGGGACTCCGATGAACTTGCAGAAAAGGAGCTTTTCCAGACGAAGAGAAGGATCAAGGGCATGAAGCGTCTCCAACACACTGTCGTCAAAAGACTGGATAACTGTATATTTCAGAGCATCGTGCTTCTTAAGGATTTCCAGAACAGCCTGCTCGATACCCTTGTTGTTTCCCCTCTTGCGCTTTATCTCCAGCAGAAGCTCGACCTTTCCGTCGAGCACTGCCAATACATCTTCCAGAGTCGGCACCGTCTGGTCGCTGACAGAACCGTCGGGATTCAACAGCCTGGTCGCCTTTACCTGCTCAAGCGTCTTGTCATTAATCTTTCCTTTTCCTTCTGTAGTACGGTCAAGAGTCGGATCATGACACACCACCACTCCTCCATCAGACGTAACATGTACATCTATCTCTATCGAAGATGCTCCGGCTTTCATGCCGGCAGCAATACAGTCAAGTGAATTC
>JAFYLU010000066.1 GCA_017550025.1 Bacteroidales bacterium
AGAGATGATCTCATCACGCATAACCTGGAGGTGTGCGTAAGATGCATCGAGAGCTGCAATCTCCTCTGGTGTTCCCTCTACCTCACCGAAGTGTACGCCTGTTGCGTCGATTGTAGTAGGCATAGCCATGAGAACGTTCTGATACTTCTCAGTGTTCACATAGCATCCTGCTGGCCAGTGGAACTCAGGACCACCCATAGCTGCCTGGATCATGAGAACTGACTGGTAAGAAGGGCTCTGGAATGAAGAACGGCCACGAAGCTTGATGATGTTTGAACCACCCTGGATAGTAGCGTGCTTGATCTCTGCCCACTTGTCCTCAGGAATGTTGTACTCTGCGAGTGGCTTGCCATCAACAGTGATCTTTGATGCAAATACAGCCATTGCCTCACCGTGACCACCATAAGTACGAGCGTTCTCAACCTTGTACTGTGGTACGCCGAGTTCCTTAGCGATTGCTGACTGGAGACGTGTAGAGTCGAGAGCTGCAAGTGAAGTAAGCTGGCTTGGCTTGAGACCTGAACGGATGAGAGCTGTAAGAGCTGTCACGTCAGCTGGGTTGAAGATAACAACCACATGGTTTACATCAGGGCAATACTTCTTGATGTTGTCACCGAATTCAGCAGCGATCTGGCAGTTACCCTTGAGAAGGTCCTCACGAGTCATACCCTCCTTACGAGGAGCTCCACCTGAAGAAATGATGTACTTTGCACCTGTGAAAGCAACCTCAGGATCAGTTGTCCATGTGATGTTGGCGCCCTCGAATGCACAGTGATACAATTCCTCTGCAACACCATTCACGCCTGGACCATAAATGTCATAAAGGCAGATGTTTGGAGTAAGGCCGAGCATAAGAGCAGTCTGAGCCATGTTTGATCCGATAGCGCCGCCGGCACCTACGATCACGAGCTTGTCGTTAGTCAAAAATTCCATAATAATTCTATAATGTTAACATTAAGTTTCAAATCTTGGCAAATATAATAAATATAACGGTATTTCCGCCTAAAAATGCAACTCTTTTAAGGTCACCGGAAAACGGAGATTTTCGCAGCAAGGAGTCACGGGACCAATGGATTTTGAAGATGATATCCGCAGTGCTGATAATTTTAATTTTCAGATATCAAAAGTCTTTATTATCTTTGCGCCCTAATTATTAGATATTTAGACAGTGGAACCTCCCAGTCCTATAGTTAAAGATCAGAATATTATGGCGGATCAGAAGTCTGACGATCCGTTGTCCAACAACATTTATATGATTATGGGCGATGCCTCCGGCGATAGTCAGGAGGGTTTTTCTGTGTGTGCATGGTCTGCACGCACAGGTCTGTCGTATATAGGCACACCGAGCTCCACAGCTTCATAAGAACATTTAACAATATATGGCACTATATTTAAGAAAGAAACTTGAAAACAAGGCGGAGATCGCCGTATGGCAGGTGACGGAAACAGAGGATGAGCTACGCAGCCTCGTATCCGTACCAACAGATGAACTTGAAGAAATCCTGCTTTTCAGAAATGAAAGCCACAGAAAGCAGAAGCTTGCTGTAAGGGCCTTGCTGAACGAGGTGTTCGAGGAGAAGATGTATCTCAATCACCACGACAATGGCAAGCCATACCTTGAAAACTGCGTAACAAACATCAGCATCACTCACACCGACAAGTATGTCGCAATCATCATCAGCGACTATGACGAGCTCGGAATCGACATCGAGTCTCTCGACAGAGACTTCTCCGTTGTGGAGAAGAAGGCTCTTTCTGAAGACGAGATCGAAGATCTGAACGACGACAAGAAGAACGAGCAGCTCGCTATCTACTGGTGTGCAAAAGAGGCTATTTTCAAGAGAATGTCACAGAACCGCGTTGATTTCGCGGAGCAGATAGAAGTGGAGAAGTTCAATGTCCGCAAGGAAGGCGAACTTGAGGCCACATTCATCCACAAGGATGAGCACGAAGAGGATTTTGAACTCGAATACATGATTTTTGACCGTCATGTGCTCGTATGGCTTGCAGAGTAAGCTTCGGGTACATGTAAAACTGAATCGGGCGGAAAAGTTTGAACTTTTCCGCCCGATCTTTTTATAACAAGAGGTATAAATACTGCTGAAAGATTATTTCCACTGGACATCTCCTACCCATGTGAAATCATAAACCTTCTCATCCTCTCTTGTCATATTGACAATGATCTTATGCTGGCCGCTGCCTGCATCCTCCACCTTCACAGTACCGCCTGTAAACATAATACGAGTTCCTGAAAGGAGAGTCGAATATGAATAAGAATGAGCTACCTTACCCGGTTCAGATTTGTTTGAATACACATATTCTCCGAAAGCTGATGTTGAACCATCATGGAAATAGCAATCGAGCTTGATGACATTGATATCAGAATTCTTGAGATAGATGTCATACAGAATATCTGTTCCATAATTTTTAGCGTCAACTCTCTTTACCTCTACATTCACAACCTCAGCACCTGCGATAGAGAATTCGAGATCCTTTGCGCGGTATGCCTTGTCACCCTTTGTCGCAACTGCAGCAACAAAATAATCTCCCTTTTCAGGAGTGAGGGTGTGACTTGTAGCTTCAGTAGCTGACACTGACTCACCGTTTGCTATGATATCCTCGTTAGTAGCAGTCTCTCCCTTCACATACATCTTATAATATACTGCATCTGCATTTGTTGGCGTAAGCGTAAACACAAAAGACTTGTGTGTTGTTGCACTGGATGTCAATACAAGATGAAGCGACTGCTCAGCAGTAGTCATTGAGAGTGTCTCTGATACAATATTATCAGCCTCGTCCATTGCTGCTACAACAATAGTATATGCAGCCTCAAAGTCAAGGCTATAGACAGTTATTGAAGAAGTCTGGCCTACAGTAACAGCTTTACCCTTCTCAAGTACTGTTGCTGGCTCTGGTGTTGCAGATGAAGCAGGCACACACATATAAGCGGCAGCGATTGCATCATTTACTGTAACATCGAAGGTGAGTGTATTCTCAATCACCTCACCTGGTGCAAGAGTAATGTTCGGAATCTTACCCTTTCCACCACCCTCCAATCCTTCGCAAGCTGCAAGGCAGAGAAGGGCAGAAAAAACAAAAAGGATTCTTTTGATCATAATCAGTACATTTTTAAAAGAGGCGGACATTTGCCCGCCTCCATTATTTAATGCGTCGTATTACTACTTCTTAACGTAGATTTCTACCTCAGAAATCCATGGCTTGTAAGAAGACGAATACTGGTAACCGCTTGTATTCATTCTCACATAACGCACGTTCTTTGGACCGAACCAGGTGATGTAGTAGTCATATGCTGAATAGAGCTCATATGTACCAGCATCGAAGTATGTCTGGCCATCAGCACTCATCTCAACAGTGACATTCTTGAACATATAGTACCAGTAGTCATAGTAAGGTCTGAAACGGATATCAGTAAGCTGAATCTGAGCACCGAGGTCGATGAAGAGCTCAACACCTGTACCGAAGTATACGTCAGTGCCTGTGCTGCCGTCCTTAAGACTTGGTTCCTCAACTCCGTCAACCTTGAAGATTACGTTTGTACGATCATATAACTGACCGATAGGCTCCTCAGTCTGCTCCGCAGTCTTGATCTGCAGCTTGTAATAAAGGTAGATTGAGTTAGTCTCACTCATTGTACCACCGTCAGAAACGCTTGTCATAGTGATAGGAACGAGGAACTCAGCAGCCTCAGTGAAAGTAACGAAGTACTCCTTAAGAGCAGCCTCATTGTATGTAATCTTAAGAGTATCAGAAGAAACATACTTTCCAGCCTCGACTGTAAGAGTATTGCTTACGAGAGATACATTCTCAAGAAGGATGCAGTTTGTTCCGTTTGCCTTATTGTAAGCCTCGATAAGATTCTCATCAATAGCGAAAGTAGTATTGATGTTCTTTGGAGCAGGCTTAGTACATTGTACATAAGTAAGAACAGTATCCTGTGTTGAGAACATAGCTACAAGCTCTCCAGCATCAGTACAAGTGATTACCTTAGTAGGTACATTCTTTGGACGAAGGTATGTCCAGTTCACTGAATATGGATCTACCGGACCCTCTACCTTCTCTGCGCAGGCAGTGAACATTGACACTGCTGCAAGAGCGATCATAAATGATTTAAAAATATTTTTCATAAGAGTCTTTCAGATTTAGAATGCATATTCAGTCCAAGCAACAGCCTGAGTTCCGATACCGTTACCACCAGCACTTGTGAGGTTACCGATGTTACAGTCATGGCCGTTTCCAGTCACGTCGTTAAGCTTTGTTGCACCAGGACCCTCGCTCATAGGGAGATACATGATGAGATCAGGGTTAGAATACTCAACCTCTGAACGCATGTTCTTCTGGATCTGAGCGGCAGTACGGGTAGTCTTCCAAAGACGAACCTGACACATCTCTGCCTGATTAGGGAAGTAGCTGTTTGAAGAACACATCTGGAATCTGTCGATGTTCATAGGACGACCAGCACCTGTGCTAAGCTCAGCAACCATCTGACCATCCTTGTACATGATAGACTTACCAGTGTTTCCATCGTAAGAGATAGCGAAGTGATACCACTGACCATGGTTGAGAGCGTTACCCTGCGTAGGGTTACCAGTATCAAACTGTGAACCCATGGTCTTGATCTGGAGGAAGCGGTTATCATATCCTGATGAACCGGAATAGATAAGGTCACCGAAACGGATATAAAGCTCGCAATCCTGTCCACCAGAGTTGATGATAGCCTGGTTGTTGATGTTTAGAGAGCTCATCTTAACCCACCACTCAAGAGTGTAGTTCATGAGTGAATATCCCCAAGCCTCTTCTACTGGTGCGCACTGCATAGCGCAAGCACGGCTGAAAGTAGGTACAAGCTGCTTGAGCGGTTTCATGAGCTGGATGATATACTGCGAAGAAGCCTCAGCTACAGGGATGCTTCCCTTTGAAGTAATCTTGAAAGATAGTGCATACTGAGCACCCATGGTCTCAAAGCTCTTCACGTTGATAGTAACAGGGTCAGAGCTGATTGAACCAGCAGGGATCACTGCAAGTGCAGGAGCCTCGATGTTCTCTGCTGCAACATGGTTGAAGCTTGCCTGATAGCTCTCGTTGTAGTTCTTAAGGATAGACTCATCGATCGTAATAGCAACCTTGATATCTTCTTCAGCCTTCTGTGCAAGACGAACTGTGAAGCTTACCTTGGTATCCTCACCAGCGTCTGCCATGTTAACAACGCCCAATCTTCCATTGGCTGCATCGCTGATATAGACGAGGTTATCGATAGTCGGGAGTGCGGCATCCTGACAGCTGAAAAGTGCTGCAGAAAGGAGACCGAGTGCGAATATCTTTATTGTCTTTTTCATTGTGTTTCGTTATTTAAGGATTGGTGGATTGAGTGTTGCAATACCCTTTCTTACAGTTGGATACTCAACTCCTGGCATTACTGAATTGTCATCCGGATAGTCATACTCGATGTGGTATGCACCGATTCCGGCGAAATCAAGACCGAATGAAGGCACCCAAGTAGCCTGCTCGAGGAAGTAGTGCTTGTCAACGGCACGCTCGAATGTTGCAGTTGGGATTGACTTCTTGAATACAGTCTCGAACATCTCAGGATTGTGAGCTCTTACTGAAGAACCGCTTGAGTAGAAGAAGCTCTCGAGGCCGCTGTGACCAAGCTCATAAGTCTGCCAGATCATATACTGAACATCTCTGAGGACATCGTCAGCAACCATGTCATAGTAGCTGAGCCAGCCTGTACCACCAGGGATGTCGATATTGAGGTGATGACCATCCTTTGCAAACTCTCTGATGAGGGTACGGAAGAATGTGTTGATAAGGCTTGTGTCAGAACCTGTACAAAGGTCACCGAGTGCCTCCATATCGTAGTCATAACCGTCGATATCGTACTTGCGGCAAGTGTCAGCAAGAGCCATAGCAAATCTCTCAGTTGCTGCGAGTTTTGACTCACGGCTGCCATCCTCGAAGCCCCAGAACTTAGCTCTCCACTGGTCATCAGTGAGACCGCTCTCCTCCTTTGTAAGGATAGTGCCGTCCTCAAGCTTCATATAATTGTCAGTAAGACCTTCACCGATGTTACGTGCAGTCCAGCAGAGGTAAGCCCTGCCACCACGTGCCTGGAATGCCTTGAGATCCTTCTGCTGTCCCTCTGTGAGGTTACCGTAGCAGAGCCAGAGGCTGACGAAGTCAACGCTATCTGGAAGACCCATGAGCTGATACTGCATAGATCCGCCCTCACCGGCCCAGTTACCGAACCAACCGAACATCACCTTGTGAGGTGAACCCTGGTAGTCACCAAGGTTGTCTGCATATGCCTCAGACGGACCCTTGTAGAAATCCTCTGCCTCAGGCTGGGTCCACTTTGAGCAAGATGTACCCAAGATACCGAACGTGAAGAAAAGTCCAAGTACGGCACCGAACAATATATTCTTAGTATTTTTCATATTCTTCATGCTGGATTATTAGTTTTTCTTTGCCCACCAGAGATCTGTAGCACCTGTATCCTGGCCACCGAGGTAGCTTGCAACAGCTGCTCTTACGTTAGCCTCGTTGGTGTTGTACTCCTTCTCTGAATAAGGAATTCTTCTCATACCTCTGTCAGATGATACTCCGTCTGTGTTAAGATTATTAACAACAGGGAACATCTTAGGATAGCCTGTACGACGGTAGTCACCCCATGGCTCCCAACCGTTAGGGAATGAAGCGATCCACTTCTGAACGAGAATTCTCTCGAGATTCTCTGCATTGCTTGCAGACTCATCATACTTAGGAGTTACCGATGAAACTGCAGTTGCATTTCTTGAGCTGTTGTATGGATCAGTGTAATCAGCAGGAACAGCCTCGCTTGAAAGGTAGTCACCAAGTGACACGCCACGCTCCTCCATTGATACAGCAACACCCTGCTCATAGAGATCCTTTGCAGAACCACCCATGTTCCATCCCTTGAGAGCACCCTCTGCACGGAGGAAGTAAGACTCTGCTGCAGACATTACGAGGAGAGGATCGTTCTCCTTGATTGCTGTAGATGAGAATGACTGATATGTAGAGAATGTACCGCTTGAGTGGTTGTAACCGTTACGAACACCTACAATACCCATTCCCTCTTCATATGAACCAGCCTTTGCATATACCGCAAGACGTGGGTCATTGTAACCGCCGAGGTATGAAGAAACGTTAGCGCTGAGACGGAACTCACCACCGTTCCAAGTAACCTCTGCACGATAGTATGGGTTCATACCGTCGTTGAATGTGCTCCAAGCAGCCTCACCCTTTGATGTTACAACACCGAAAGGTGCATTTACAGCCTCTTCAGCATACTGCTGAGCCTCTGTAGGCTTAACATTGCTGATACGCATTGCCATACGAAGCTTGAGAGTGTTTGCGAACTTAACCCACTTTGTGAAGTCAGCACCGTATACATAGTCGAAGTTTGCAAGTGAAGACATGTCCTCACCAGAAAGAACGGCAGCTGTAAGGTCAGTGATACCAGCGTTGAGGTCTGCAAACAATGCATCGAAGAGAGCCTCCTCCGAATCATACTCAACTGCGAGTTCCTGTCCGTCAACCTTTGTATAAGCGATCGGGCCATACATACCGTTAAGGAGATATGCACCGTAAACCTTCATGATTCTTGCCCATGCATAAGCAGGACCCTGTGCCTTTGTAATCTCAACGATATTAACGAAAGGAGTAAAGATCTGTGGGAACATTGTATCGAATGGATAACCTACCCAACCCATTCTTGGATTAAGAGTATAGAAGTTTCCACCATTTCCCCAAGGGTTGATACATGCGATGTATCCGCCGTACTCTGAGCTGATCATCTGGTCGATCATCTGAGAGTTGTTCTGCTGTCCCTGCACAAGCATCTGCTGCATGTTCTGAAGGTACTGTCCCAACAGGGCGTCACCCATCTGCTCTGCAGTAGGATCGAACGGACTCTTGTTGTATTCCTCGAACTTTCCGGTACAGCCGGCCAGCACAGATGCCATCAGGCAAGAAGCAGCGATAAATTTAAATATCTTTTTCATTGTCTATTGGCTTAGAAAGAAAGTTTAACATTGAAACCGAGGTTTCTTGTGCTTGGAGTCATGAAGTAGTCAACTCCCTGGTAATAGTTGCTTGATACAGAAGATGCAGCCTCAGGATCGAATGGAGCCTTGCAGTAGATCATCCAGAGGTTCTTGCCGGTAAGACCTACAGTAAGGCCTGCCTTGTCGTTGAACCACTTCTTAGGGAGATCGTAGCTGATGCTGAGCTCTGAGAGTCTGATGTTTGTCGCATCATACATATAGTATGTACCAGGCATTTTCGAGATAGTGTCATAGTAGCTCTCCGCGCCAACTGTTCTACCGAACTCGAGTGGAAGACCACCGTTGTCACGAGCATCTGCTGTTGCCTTAGATACACCATATCTGTCGAGCATTGCCTGAGTGTCTGAAACAACGAGACCACCGAAACGTCCTGTGAACTGGATGTTGAGAGTTACGCCAGCATAAGCGAGGCTTGTATTCCAACCTGCGTGGAACTTAGGAAGAGTAGAACCGATGTACTGGTACTCATCAAGCTGCTCAAGCTGCACCTCACCTGTTGCGCTCTGCCAGATGTAACCGTTAGGAGACTGACGGAGTCTGTAGCCAGTGTAGAGGTCACCCATTGTACCACCTTCAGTAAGACGGATCTCTGGACCACCTGACATACCGAGGGTACCCTTGCTGAGGTAACCGTTCGACATTGCATCCTCTGCGAGGTCGATAACCTTATTCTGGTTGTGAGTGAATGTGAAGCCAGTAGAGAACTTAACCTGGTCGTTTGCGTATGAGTCAGAATAGCCGAGAGCAATCTCCACACCTGAGTTCTGTACGTTACCAGCCTGGATAGGATAGTTAGAGTAAACAGAAGTTGATGATACAGGGATGTAGAATGTCTGGTTGTAAGTGTTAGACTTATACCAAGTGAAGTCGAAGTTGATTCTACCCTCTACGAACTTCGCGTTGAGACCGAGTTCCCATGAACGAGTCTTCTCAGGAAGGAGGTTCTCGTTGAACTTGGTTGAAGGATAAGCATACTCGTCAGTCTGCTCGTTATACTTGAGAGTCTCAGTAGTAAGACCTACAGATGGAGCAGAACCTACCTCTGACCATGAAGCGCGGAGCTTGAGGTAAGGAAGAGCCACTGGAAGGTCGAAGAGCTCACTTGCTACGAATGAAAGACCTGCTGATGGGTAGAAGAATGACTTGTTAGATGTGTAAGCGAGAGCTGAATCCCAGTCGTTACGTGCTGTAACTGTGAGGTAAAGCATCTTGTTCCATCCGATTTCACCTGAAGCGAAAACAGACTGGATCTGCTGATGCCAGCTTGACTCGTTTCTCTTTGAAGTGTTCTTGTTGATGTTACCGTAGTGGAAGAAGTTAGCAACCTTGTTGAGACCACCATTGAAATATGCAGAGTTGCTGCTTCTGTCATCGATCGAACCACCGACGTTCACATGGAGGCTCCAATCGTTCCAAGTCTTGCTGATATTTGCGATAACGTCAGCGTAAGTAGAGTAGTCGTTCTGCTTTGCATGGCCATAGTAACCGTTTGCGCTACCCTCGGTGAATGTACCTATTGTAGAAGCATAACGTCTGTTGTAAGAATCCTGAGTTGTGTTGTCGACACGTACACGGCCGATTACGTTGAACCAGTCAGCGATGTCCCACTTGAGGCTTGCGTTGAGCATGTAACGCTGCTTCTTCATCTCTGTCTGCATACGGTTAACGATCCAGTAAGGGTTCTGCATACCCTCCGCAGTAGAGAACTTAGAAGTTGGCCAATACTGCTCCATCATCATACGTGTAGAGTTGTAACGCTCGAACATCTGAACTTCCTGGAAGCTCTCACCTCTTGGGAAGAGATAGAGTGCAGGGAGTGGGTTGAAGTACTGACCACCACCGATCATGTTCTTGTTGTTCTGGATCACATACTGTGCACCGAGGTCGAGAGTAAGCTTGTCGTTAGCGAACTTCGCAGTATTGCGGAATGAGAAGTTGTAACGGTTGTACTCGCTGTTAGGAATGATACCGGTTGTGTTAGTTGAAGAAACTGAAGCGTAAGTCTGGTTTCTTGCTGTACCGGTAGAGAATGTGAGACCGTTGATCACGTTAACTCCTGTGTTGTAGAAGTCGTACGGATTGAAAGTGCTTGGAGTTGCAAGCTTGCCACCCCAGCTTGTAGCGTTACCCTCGAGGTTTCCGTAAGTATTCTGGAAAGCATACTGCATGAGAGGGTTAGAGAATGTAGTGTTGTTTGAGAAAGTAACCTTTGTCTTACCTTCCTGACCCTTCTTTGTAGTAACGAGGATCACACCGTTTGCTGCCTGATAACCGTAAAGAGCGGCAGCTGAAGGACCTGTAAGTACAGAGATGCTTTCGATATCCTCAGGGTTAAGGTCGGCTACTGCGTCAGAACCTGGCTGGCTGTTCATGATACCGCCTTCCTGGTTACCTGCAGACACGTTGAACATAGGAATACCGTCGATCACGTAGAGTGCATTGTTGTCCTTGTCGAGAGACTTCGAACCACGCATGATAACTCGTGATGCTGCACCAGGACCTGCTGATGAAGAGTTGATCACAACTCCGGCAACCTTACCGTTAAGTGAGTTAACGAAGTTAGCGTCCTTTACAGCTGTGAGCTTATCACCGTTCACGGCCTGTACGTTGTAGCTGAGGGCCTTCTGCTCACGCTTGATACCGAGAGCGGTAACGACTACCTCATTAAGAAGCTCAGTGTCCTCTTCGAGAGTGACATTAAGAACCTCGCCTGTTACTGTTACTAATACTGTCTTGTAACCGATGCTTGATACCTCGAGTACCGCACCCTTCTTGACAGAAAGTGAGAACTTACCGTCTACATCGGTAATTGTTCCGTTGAGAGTTCCCTGCTCAAGGACGCTCGCACCGATAAGCGGAAGACCTGTCGCGTCAACAACTGTTCCTTGAACAGTCACAACGCTGGCTTCGTCAGACTGCTGGAGCGGGCTGTTAGCCGCAACTTCAGCAGAGGCTGAAAGTGGCATCATCATCAATGCCGCTACAAAGCCACTCAATGCGCAGACGAATCTGCCTTTGCGTGTTTTAATCATACAATTGAGTTTTAATAATGTTTGGTTGTTAATGATGTTACAGATTATTATATATAGGAAATAACAGCCGTACATGACTCCGACTCATATGAATCGGCTGACACATCGGCACACATGCAGAAAAGATTATATGATTTTTAAAGTTTTTTAAAAACCCTATCATCAAATTTAAATTATTTTCATGCCCCGCAAGGCAATTTACATACAATTAAATTTCGGACAAAGATACTTATTTTTTTTATAAAAAGCTATATATATGGAAATTATCGCCATTTCATGTATAATTTTTTACATTTCCCCACAGCACAAGACACTGAAAAAATAGCAGAATCATAGTATGACCTGATATTTTCATCGACCGGATCATTTAACCTTTAAAAAATGGTTATTTTTAATATTTAAAATTTAATTCTTTTGTATTTTCTTACCTTTCAATATATTACACTTTTCCACAGCGAATTGTTAATAACTTTATAGGGAGAATAAAACTTATTTGGATTATATTTGCATCTCATACCCTCATTTAAGATTTCCCAATGGTAAAGCATGTAGTAAAACGCGACGGAAGAGTCGTAATTTTTGACAACAGAAAGATTGTAGACGCCATCCTCAAGGCGATGAATGTAACAGATGAGGGCGAGGACATTGTCCTTGCCGCAGAAATCGCATCTGCCATATCGAAAATCAACGTAGACAACATGAGTGTCGAAGACATCCAGGACCAGGTCGAGAACGAGCTCATGAACAGTCCGCGCAAGGAGGTGGCAAAGAAATACATTGCTTACAGAAATCAGAGAAACCTGGCAAGAAAGGCGAAGTCACGAGAAATCTTCCAGGAGATCATCGATGCGCAGGCCACAGAGATCACACGCGAGAATGCGAACATGAATGCCGACACTCCTGCCGGCATGATGATGAAGTTTGCTTCGGAATCCACTAAATCATATGTGGACGAGTGCCTGCTGGCTGACGATGTCAAGGAGGCGGTAAAGAACAACTACATCCATATCCACGACAAGGACTACTATCCGACAAAGAGTCTCACATGCATCCAGCATCCGCTGGACAAGATCCTTGAGGAGGGATTCTTTGCCGGCCACGGAGAGTCACGTCCGGCCAAGAGAATCGAAACCGCAAGTATCCTTGGCTGTATCTCGATGGAAACCGTACAGAACGAAATGCACGGAGGACAGGCTATCCCTGCCTTCGACTTCTACATGGCACCTTTCGTAAGGAGGACATTCCAGGAAGAGCTTGACAAAGTGGCAGAAATCAACGGAGAAGACTACAAGCATCTGTATAATGTAGAGATCGACGACTATCTCAAAAGAGACCTCATAGGTATCCAAGGAGACGACAGAGTGATCCAGCATGCTATCAACATGACGGTAAGCCGCGTACACCAGTCAATGGAAGCCTTCGTACACAATATGAACTCCATACACTCAAGAGGCGGAAACCAGGTGGTGTTCAGCTCTATAAACTATGGCACTGACACATCTGCAGAAGGACGCTGTGTCATCCGTGAGATCCTCAACACAACCTACGAAGGTGTAGGAAACGGTTCTACAGCTATCTTCCCTATCCAGATCTGGAAGAAGAAGAGAGGCGTGAGCTATCTCCCGGAAGACCGCAACTACGACCTTTACAGATTTGCCTGCAAGGTTTCGGCCCGCCGCTTCTTCCCTAACTTCGTAAACCTTGACGCTCCTTTCAACCACCATGAACTCTGGAAGGCAGACGACCCGAAGAGATACCAGTGGGAGGTTGCGACAATGGGATGCCGTACACGAGTGTTCGAGAACCGTTTCGGACCAAAGACCTCGATCGGCCGCGGAAACCTTTCATTCACAACGATCAACATTGTAAAGCTCGCCATCGAATGCATGGGGATAGAGAACACCGAGGACAGGATCCACGAATTCTTCAAGAAACTCGACTGGGCTCTCGAAATTTCAGCAAAGCAGCTTAACGACAGATTCAATTTCCAGAAGACTGCCCTGAAGAAGCAGTTCCCTCTCCTGATGGGATCGCTCTGGCTTGACAGCGACAAGCTAGCAGACACCGATACAATCGAGCCGGTAATCAACCACGGAACTCTCGGAATCGGATTCATCGGCCTTGCCGAAGCCCTGATCGCCCTCACAGGAAAGCACCACGGAGAATCAGCGGAATCACAGGAACTCGGCCTGCGCATAGTTACATTCATGCGCAGCAAGGTCAACAAGTTCTGCGAGACATACAAACATAATTACAGCGTGCTTGCAACCCCTGCAGAAGGTCTCGCCGGCCGTTTCACAAGAGGTGACAAGAAGAAGTTCGGCATCATCCCTGGCGTGACCGACAAGGATTATTACACAAATTCGAACCATGTGCCTGTGTACTATAAGTGTACACCAAGACACAAGGCTCAGATAGAGGGTCCTTACCACGCACTCACAGGAGGAGGACATATCTTCTATGTGGAGATTGATGGAGACGCAACCCACAATCCTGAAGCTATCATGAACATCGTCGACCTGATGGACAAGTACGATATCGGATACTGCTCTGTGAACCATAACCGCAACCGCTGCATGGACTGCGGATTCGAGAACGCGAAGGAAAACCTCACCAAATGCCCTCACTGCGGCGGCAGCAACATCGACAAGCTCCAGCGCATCACAGGTTACCTCGTAGGTACCACAAGCCGATGGAACGGAGGAAAGCTCGCCGAACTCCGCGACCGCGTCGTTCACAAATAATCCAGCACAAACCAACTACAAACTTTGCATAGATCTTAATCCCGAAGTATTTATCCAGACTTCGGGATTATTTCATAATAACATCATATATTCAGCATTCTTTGCAATTATCCCCATAAATCATTCAAAAAATAAGTATTAATGCAAGAATTATAAAACCAGGCACCGCCTGATTCTGTCTCCATGCACATGATAGTTGATATAAAGGTCATTGGCAATTCTGTTCTTGGAATCCTTATCCAACTGATAGACAGACTGAACACCATACAATGGAAGTATTTCAGAATCAATCATTTCACATAAACTGATATCTGAAAGAGAGGTATAATTTCTTCTGCCATACTCATTTTTAAGCATTGAAGAAAGATCATTCATCTTTACGCCGGATTCGATCTGCGAAAGATTCAGAACTCTGCCTCCCTCCTTCTCCTGTTCTTGCTCCCATTCCTCTCCGGAAATCCTATTCATATAGAACATGTAATTTCTTGGAGTGTTATAAAAATATTCCACCTGCTGAATATCCATAACGGATTCTCGAAGTAACAATCCCTTGCGGTTCATTTTATAATGTGCCGGAACATCTGCCTTATCCGGTAGAAAACGATAGAATTTATGTCTTGGGAGAATATCTGGTTCCAGACTCTTGCCTAGCTCCATGCGGAAGATTGCATTTGCAGAATTGTAAGGATATGCGAAAGGAGTTGCAGCAACCCCATGATGCAAAGCATTCCGTTTCGTATAACTCAATGCCGCTAACCGATGATATACGCCCACAACATCAATAACAAAGGGAACCCGTTCTCCCAAAGACCCGCTCCGATGATATTTCCTGTTGAAATACCGTGAGTAAGCTGTTCTATAATGATATATCAGTTCCTTTATTTTGTCAGTCTCTACACATGCATGGAAATGGTTGGACATGAACGAGTCAGCCAAAGAAGATGAATCCGTCCTATATAGAGCTACAGCATAACAGTTGAACGCCCTGATGAAATCAGCTTCCGAACGATACATGACCTCATTCCCGGCAGACAGGCAAAAGTGATAAAGATGCTTCATGTTTTTGCACAAACGTAAAGATTCTTTCCATGCCTGAATATAAAAAAAAGAAAAACCATGTATAAAAAAAAGAAAAAATATATCTGCCTACACTTGTCAGACAGCAAATCGGCAGATGATTCCGATGCCCCCCGCTCTCCCCTCGGTCGAGCACCCCCTAGCCGGGGGTGGCATGTCATCTACATCATCTGCCGATTTGCTCTCAATTGTAACGTTCCTGCAAGAATTGCTTTATTTTTCGTCGAACGGCATCAAAATAGAGTGCATAAGCGATAAACATGAACCGTTCCTACAAATCTTCGAGGTTTCTTGTAGGAACACTCTACAAAATGTACTTTTCTTCAATATATCCGAACATTAAAGGTAAAATCACGCTGCTTTTACCTTCAGTCCTATGGAGACACAAGAACAACAATCCCGACAAATACGGAGAAATATCGGGATTAACTCGCATATCTCGCTTAATATTGATATATAAAGCAGTACTCCCAAAGAAATTATACATTCTTCAGGAGTACTTCATTTCTCAATGTACTTTAAACTGATTCGACGTAATAAATACTAGCCATCAGGCCCATTCTGAAGTTCATAGCGAAACTTTTGGCTTATCGGAGATTTTCTTATATACCGCAACCAACTTGAAAACCTTTGAGGACAGACTTATGAACTCCCATACTTATTCTGCCATTTAAATATCTGGTCAAAGCCTTGTATGCGTGCTTCCCAATGCCCAGAAGAATCAAAACGGGCATCGCATTACAGCAACCTGTCAGCTGACCGATCTTTACAATAAATCATCTTTGGTCAGCATATCCCCGACTTCAATCCCATGACGAGGCAGATTGAAACAGATTATCTGAACGGAAGCACTTCGACTGTGCCGGGAATGGGTGCATCTTCATGTGGATGCAGGTGGATGATGCGCTGGTTGGAACTGCCTCTGAAATGCAGCTCGGGATCGCGCAGGTCCGCAACGAACGGACCGTCGACAAGAGTATCGATGTATGGAAGAAGTTGCTTCAGACGGTCATCGGCAAGAATTTCCTCATATCTGAACCCGGTATAACACCAGATGTTCTTGCCTGTCTCTTCCTTTACACGACGGGCCAACTCTGCAAAAGCTTCGACCTGATAGAAAGGGTCACCTCCGGAGAATGTGACATTTGCGAATTCGTCCGACTTCACTATTTCGAGAATCTCATCGACCGACATCTCACGTCCACCGGAAAAATCCCATGACTGCGGGTTATGGCAGCCGGGACAATGATGGGCACATCCTGCACAATATATGGATGTGCGGAATCCCGGACCGTCTGCCATCGTCTCCTCAAGTATGTCCAATACCCTTATCTTCATATCATCCTTTCTGCCACAGACTACCATAGTTTCTTGTCAAGAGGCTCCGGACGGACATCATCCCATGACTTTATGGAATCATAGGCCTCTCGGGAACCGTAATATGCCTCGAACTTCTCCTTATCATTTTCCACCCACCACTGCGTGCCCATTCCTTTCTCGAAAGCGAACGGCTTCATGAACATCTTGACAGCCCATGACGGCGCAAGGAAGGCAAGACTGTAAAACCAAGGGAGCTTCGACTTCATCTGGGCAAAATATTCATCCACCGGAACATTTGCCCTGAAATGCAGGATTTCCTCCAGTATGTCAGCATCCTTGTACCACATTCCATGGAAATTCTTGAGCGCAAACCATTGTGGTTCAAACACTTTTTCCGGATCAGGAAGACCGAGTGAGTTAAGCATGCGCTTCATGAATTCGTAATTTGTCATACGATACTGCCAGCCGCTGCTTATGTTGTATGCCTTGTTCCAGAAATCTTCCGGAACCCAATCCTCACACACCTGCGCAAGCAGACGGCCCGAATCCTCGATTGTCGCCCATTCGAGAACACCACCCATAGGGACATGGAAGGCAGTAGGATTCACCACACCGAGAATTCCCGGATAGAGGATTCCGCTCTGACGCAGTGACACCAAATATTTCAAACCTGCAGAAGCGAATATCTGCTCGGCACGGATTTTCGAAAGCGCATACATGTCGAACTTGGCAGGAACCTGCGGCTCGGAAGCGCATCCCCAATGATGAGGCGGGTTTCTGTCGCCATATTGGGCGACCGAACCTATGTAGACCACCTTGATTTCAGAAGCATTGGGTTGAGCAAGGATTGCCTTCACTACATTTTCGGCAGAACCGATATTGACTTTCAGGGTCTTCTCCGGATAGTAATCGGCTGCAGGTGAAACCATTCCACCCACATGGAGCACATAATCCGAACCATTCACCCCTTCAAGCACATCCTCATAACGCATGAGGTCGCCCCAGATGACCGTTACGGCAGGATCATCGACATACCGCGCAAGCTTTTTCCTGTTCCTGGCGCTGTCTCGCGCAAGGATCCTTATATTGAATCTGTCTTTTCGTCCGTAAAGTTCCTTGAATCCGGCCCAGCCCATGTTTCCTGTGGCTCCGGTCAGAAATACTGTCTTCTTCATACTCTCTATCGCAACCAGTTTTCCGGGTTCTGCGGCTTGTCACCTTTCCACAGCTCGAAATGAAGCTGTGTCTGGCCGTTTATCGTGTCTATGGTACCCAAGTCCTGCCCGGTCTTTATCTTATCGCCTTCCTTTACAAGAAGGTCCTTCATATTACAGTACAATGTGAAATAATTGCCATGCTTTATCATGACGCAGTGATTATATCCCGGCATCACAAGTATCTGGGTGACGACACCGTCAAATACCGACCTGACAGCAGTGCCTTTAGCCAGGGCCACATCCACTCCGTTGTTAGGCGGCAGCTCCAGGTTGCGGTATACCGGATGATACTGCTTGCCGAATCGGTTCACGACAGGACCGTCAGCAGGCCATGGAAGCTTACCCTTGTTCTTTGCGAATTCCGAATCAAGCTTGACGTCAGCTTCCGGTTTCTTTTTCTTCTGGTCATCGGTCTTCATGGACTGGGCGATGATGCGGGCTATCTCTCGGTTGAGCGCATTCACTTCCCTCTTCTTTTCAGCAAGCTGCTTCTGATATTTCTTTTTGTCCTTCTGCAGACGCCTGACCACATTATCCGCCTTCGTCTCATCCTTGCGGAGCTTGTCAAGCTCCTTGACCCTTTCCGCCTTAAGAGCTTCCGCATCGGCCTTCAGGGCTGCCAGACGTTCCTTCTTCACTCCCAGTTCCTCCTGCATCTGCCTTATTGCCTGAGCCTCTTTCTTCATGTGGGAAGAAAGATTCCTGAAATATCCGAAACGGCGGAATGCCTGACCAATGTCGTCGCTTGCAAGCATATACATATACCACACACGGGCATCCCTGTTCTTATATGCGCTCATGACAAGTCTCGAATAATGGCCGGTAAGGGTGTCAACGCGGGCCTGAAGACGGTTTATCTCCTTCTGTATCAGATAGATGCTGTCCGAATACTGGCGCACCCTTCGGTCTGTTTCCGCGACAAGAGACTTCCTGTTGGCGATCTTCTTACGCACAAGATTCAGGTCAGAAAGCATGGAGCTGCTCTGCGAAGCATTCTCTGCAAGCTGCTTGTCTATGATGGCGATCTCCCGCTCAAGCCTGGCCTTCTTTTCTTCCTGTGCACGCGTATCCTGCCCGTTCAGCATCGTCGTGAACGAGATCAGCAGCATTGTGAATATAAGTTTCAGGTATCTGTACATTGCGGCCTATTTCATGATTGACTGCTTGCGCTTCCTTATCCTTTCTTCCAGATCCGGAATCTCCCCATTGTTTTTTTTCATGGCAAGATTCCAGTACACCATCGCAAGATCATATTCCTTCAGAGCAAACAACACCTCCGCATAATGGTCCATGATCACGGCGCTGTCCTTGCCCCCATAAAGCATGGCGTGCTTGAAGAAAGGCTTCGCTTCAAGAGGATTACCCATGAGATAAAGTATCCATCCGAATGTGTCAAGATAGGTGGCATTGTCCGGTTCCGCCTCGATAGTCTTCTTGCTCATCTTATAGGCCTTTTTCAGACTCTTGCCCTCCTCACTGAGGAAATATGCATAATTATTAAGTACATATACATAGTCCGGATTGACCTTCAGAGCCTTGTCATATGCCTTATATGCCTTTTTGCTGTCCCCGAGCTGATGATAGATGTCACCCATGGTGGACCATGCCCTCAATGTCTTGGAGCTGTCATTCGGAGCCTTTTCCAAAACGGTCCCGCATATTTCCAGGACCTTGTCATATGCTTTCAGATTGTAGTCTCCCACGCTCGCCATCTCCAGAAATGCCGTTTCATATGGAAAATCAGAGAATGCCTTCCTGCCGGCCTCCGAAAGTTCTTCCCATTCTTCCGCATACATGAGGAATTCCACATATGATGCAGCAGCGGAGAAACTGTCCGGCCATGCATCGACATTTTCCTTGAAACATTTCTTTGACAAGTCGTTACGGCCTGTGGAATAATAATATATGGCAGCTGTCTGAAGAAGCATGCTGTCTTTTGGATGCACTGCAAGCACCTTGTTCATTATCGTATCGATCCTCGGCATGAAGGAGTTCACGAACTTCGGATCGCTCCTCTGCACCACCGCAAGGAGATAGTCGCTCTTTGCATCGGCCGGACTGTCGGAACTCTCGACGAATTCTCCTAAAACGGAGAAATAATCATCATATTTCCTCGTGAGGCGGAGTGTCTCTGCCTTTCCCAAAAGAGCAGGAGAATAGTCCGGAGCGAGCTCCAGGGCCTCATCATAATACGCCAGGGCTGTCGAATCATTATACATCGACATCTCGTAATCCGCCAATGTGGAAAGTATATAAGGAGACGAATATCTGCTGTTATATTCCTCCAGCGACTCATACGCCTCTTCCTGCTTCCCGAGCATCCTCAAGAGATTGAAACGATATACGGCTATTGACTCGGTCATTCCGAAGACAGTCTCGACCTCCTTCAATGTCTCAAGCGCCTTCTCATATTCCTTCTGCGCCGCATATAATTCCACGAGCTTAAGATAAAGGTCGTTCTTCTTCGGGAAATCCTCAAGCAGCTTTTCATACATGCTGACTGTCAGCTCCCCGCGACCTGTCTTCGAATATATGCCGGCAAGCATATAGCGGTACCAGAAATTCGAAGGATCGAGTTCATGCGCCATCACGAGGTACTCTTCCGCAGAAGCCATATCCTGCCTTGCCGAAGCACAGAGTGCAAGATAATACCATGCAGCATCGTTTTCCGGATCTTCGGCCACAGCCTGCTTCAGGACAGCCTCCGCACCGGCATAGTCCTTCTCGTTGTACTTGGTCACGGCAGCGACTACCATATTCCCGCCTCTCGACTCCGGTCTTGGTGTCTGCGCCTGAATCGGGCAGAGCGTCGAAGCGATAAGGCTGACTGACAAGATTATATATATAAGTATCTTCATGTTCATTATTAAGAAAACATACAAAAATAGCACTGAATTTCGGGAAATTCGATATTTTTGAGAAAAATGTGCCTGCAATGCAACTATCCGGGTCCGTTATGCATCTTTCCGGCGCATGAACAATTGAGAAACCTTCGGGACCCAAATGTAAGAACCGTGGCAGAAACCTTTGACTTTAAGCTGATTGAATCATGCATAAAAGGAAACCGAGCGTCCCAGAAGGCCCTATACGACCATCTGGCACCTCGTATGCTCCCTTTATGCATGCGCTATGTCGGCGACAGAGTCCTGGCGGAAGACATTCTTCAGGAAGGCTTCATAACATTGTTCATGCGGCTTGAAAACTTCAGAGGAGAAGGTTCTTTTGAAGGATGGGCCAGAAGGATATTCGTCACGACGGCGCTTATGTACCTCCGGAAGAAAGACGCCCTGAAGATGAGTGACGACATATACACGGCGCGAGGCATAAAGACCGACATTCCTTCGCAAGGACAGAACATCGGATACAAGGAACTCATCCGTCTGGTGATGGAACTTCCGCCGGGATTCAGAACCGTTTTCAATATGTTTGTCATAGAAGGATATTCTCACAAAGAGATAAGCGAGATGCTCGGAATCACGGAAACCACCTCAAGAACACAGTTGAGCAGGGCAAGAGTCTGGCTGCAGAACAAGATAAAGGACAGGGAAAATGTTTGAAGACAATAACATAAACGAGTTTGACCTGATGGTGAAGTCAATTCTGGATGATGCGAAGGAAGATGTTCCTGCAGAAATCTGGAATGGCGTGTCGGAAGGTCTGGACAAGGCTGCACGAAAAAGGACCGTGGTCCTGTGGTGGAGACGGGCGGCAGCTGGAACCGCTGTCGCAGCGGCACTGGCAGCACTGATGGTTCTCGGCCATGAAGACGCACAGCTGCCTGATGGCAAAGCCGATGAAATGATTGCAGTCGTGGAAGACCAGACAGTCAGTAACGAACTGTTCGCTGAAGATATTATGCACGAGGAGCTGTCTTTCCACGAGGAGAAAGTTGAACAGGCCGTTGTCCACAGACAGGTGTCAGAAGCCGCAGTATCCATGCTGACAGCCATGGCAGTCACAGAGGAAGCAGTTGCTGAAGAAGTTCCGGAGGAACACATACCGCAGGATGCCCACGAGGCGGTGCAGGCAGCAGAAAAACCGCAGAGAGTCATGGAAGAAAGGAGGGAAACGGAATATTTTCCGGAAGACTGGGGAGAGGATGAGAAAAAAGGCAGAAGGGAGGTTTCCCTTGTATTTTCCGGCATAGCCGGCACCAACAACGCACAGAACGACACCAGACCCGGACCGATGAGGGCTCCTTCGGCTGCAGTACCGCAAAAGACCGGCATCACAGAGACCAGCAGCAGATCCACATACGGAATCCCATTGTCCGCAGGTATCGGAGTGAGGATAGGACTGAACGACAGATGGTCGGTCGGAACGGGAGCCAGCTACACATATCTTTCAAGAACATTCTATGGAAAGTATACACAGGTGGGAGAAGGCGGCCAGATAACAAACACAATATCTTCCGATATCCGCAACACCCAGAGCTACATCGGAATACCGGTGAATGTATTCTGCAATATCCTCGGCAACGAACATCTCAATTTCTATGCATATGCCGGAGGTACCGTGGAAAAATGTATCTCTGACAAATATGAAGTACTCAACACCACCTTCACTCACAAGGAAAAAGTCAAGGGTGCGCAGTTTTCGGCCAATGTCGGCATAGGTGTAGAGTTCATGCTCGGAAAGCATCTTGGACTTTACATCGATCCGAGCCTGCGATATTATTTCGACAACGGACAGCCTGAAAGCATCAGGACAGCACAACCTCTGATGCTCGGATTCGAGATGGGATTCAGGGCGAGACTGTAAATTCCTATCTACCCTCTATGATATTGCGTGCCAATGTGTTGGCGCAGACAAAATCCTTCAGTTCCTGACAATCAGGCTGGAGGATTGTGTTTTTATCTCCCTGCCACAGCATGGATCCCTTATGAATGAAGCCGATCCTGTCACCTATCTCAAGAATGGAGTTCATGTCGTGTGTATTCACGACAGTCGTCATATTGAACTCTTTCGTAAGGTCACTGATCAGTCTGTCGATGAGGATTGAGGTATATGGGTCAAGGCCGGAATTCGGTTCATCACAAAAGAGGAATCTCGGATTCAGGGCTATTGCCCTTGCAATGCCCACACGCTTCTGCATTCCTCCGCTGAGCTCGTTCGGATATTTGTCATCTGAACCTATGACATTTACCTTTTCAAGACAATAGCGGGCTCTTTCACGTCTCTGCGCAGCAGACCAGTCCGTAAAGAATTCCATAGGGAACATCACATTCTCAATGACAGTTGCAAAGTCAAAGAGGGCGCTTCCCTGGAAAAGTATGCCGATATTCTGGCGAAGCATCATCTTCTCCTTGTCAGACATTCCTGAAAGCTTCCTGTCACCATAGATTATTTCTCCGCTGTCCGGCTCCATGAGACCGATCAGATTTTTCAGGAGCACGGTCTTGCCTGAACCGCTGGCACCTATGATCATGTTGCACTTGCCCGGCTCATATGTGACGGTAATGTCTTTCAGCACCTGAACACCGTCAAAGCTTTTATTAAGATTCTCTACCTTTATCATTTTAATACAGCATTAACTGGGTGACTATCAGGTCCGTAAGAAGAATAAGAATACTGGTGACAACTATTGCCTGCGTGCTCGAGCGACCCACTCCAAGCGATCCTCCCTTTGCATAATAGCCGTTGAAGGCTGCGATCGACGAGATCATGAAACAGAAAAGGGACATCTTGAAGCAGCTGTAGAATATATAGAAGCCATTATAGAAGGCCTTGATTCCGATTATATAGGACGGAGGAGGGATGATATGGGTGGCAGAGACCACGACCCATCCTCCGACAAGACCAAGTGCAAGACTCATGAGCATCAGAAGCGGACTGAAGACCGTGGCAGCCGTAATCTTGGGCAGGACAAGGAAACCGGCAGAATTGACTCCCATCATCTCCATTGCGTCGATCTGCTCCGTGATTCTCATGCTGCCTATTTCCGAAGATATGTTCGAACCCATCTTTCCCGCAAGAATCAAGGCCACCATGGTGGAGCAGAACTCCAGGATAAGACTTTCCCTCACCATATATCCGATGTACATCTTGTCAATGATGGGATTCTCCAGGTTGGAAGCTGTCTGGATGACAAGCACACCTCCGATGAAGATCGATATCACGCCAACTAGCAGGACTGACGACAGTATGAGCTTGTCTGTCTCATTGACAAGCTGTCTCCAGAATATCCTCCACTTTTCCGGCTTCCTGAAGACTTTCTTCAGGAAAAGGAAATAGCGTCCGACAGACTCAAAAAAGATCCTTAACATACTTGATTCATTTGCTCCGCGAAGTTACCACATTTTTCCTTTATGCACAATTTACCGCCATTTTTCAAAAAATAATATAAATTTCCAGACCGGAATCCTGCTCTCAAGGCCCTGCAAGGCCTGTTATTCAACATAAACTCATAAATTTTCGTTACACGGATAAGTCTCCTGAACTTTGCCGGACGGAAAAAACCGACGCCACATATATGATAAGTAAACTGAATGAACAGGAAAAGCCATGCTTATAAACATTCACTGTGCCAAATGCATCGGTATCGATGCTGTACCTGTGACGGTCGAGATAGACATAGCCACAGGTATCGGAATACACCTTGTCGGGCTTGCTGACGCTGCGGTCAAGGAGAGTCTCTTGAGAACGATAACTTCCCTTCAGTCAATGGGATTCAGGATTCCTGGAAGAAAGATTGTGATCAATCTGGCTCCGGCTGACATGCACAAGAAAGGAAGCGGATACGATGTGCCGATAGCTTTGGGCATCATTGCCGCATCAGGGCAGCAGGACCTTCCGCTTTTAGACAGGTTCATTATAATGGGTGAGCTCGGTCTTGACGGGAGCATACGCGAAGTGCCTGGGGCCCTTCCGATTGCGGAGCTGGCAAGAAATTCGGGGCTTCAGGGGTGTATATTGCCGAAGATATCCGCTCTGGAAGCTACTGAATATGAAGGAATCGAGATTTATGGAGCCGACAACCTCAATGATGTGATCCGGATACTTTCAGGAGAGGAACCTTGCGACGACCTGATGGTCAGGAAGAATGCCGGCCGCAAGGCTTGCGGAAAAGAGATGAACAGCCATGAGATAATGGATTTTTCCGAAATCATAGGTCAGGAGGGAGCCAAAAGAGGAATCGAGATTGCCGCAGCCGGAGGACATAATGTCATTTTGATCGGTCCTCCCGGATCCGGAAAGAGTTCCCTGGCCAAGGCAATGGCCGGAATTCTGCCGCCGATGACTACAGAAGAGGCACTCCAGACAAACAAGATATATTCTGTGGCCGGGAAAGGCAGTCCCACAGGGAGCATTCTCAAGCTGCGGCCCTTCCGCTCGCCTCATTACAGCGTTTCGACAGCCGCTCTGATAGGAGGAGGCTCGGACAATATCATGCCCGGAGAAATATCTCTGGCACACAATGGAATACTTATGATTGACGAGTTCTGCGAAGCACCTAAAAAAGTCCTTGAAGCCCTCAGGGCACCTCTTGAAGACAGAAAGGTCACAATATCACGTCTCAAATCGAAAGTTGAATATCCTGCTGACTTCACTCTCGTAGCAGCCACGAATCCCTGTCCCTGCGGATATTATGGGGAAGGAGACCGATGTTCATGCACGCCGTCAAAGAGAATAGCTTATCTTTCAAAACTTTCCGGACCTATAATGGACCGTATAGACATACAGCTCTGGATGAGTCCCGTTGATCCGCGCAAGCTTGTGCACAGAAAAAAGGCAGAATCAAGCACAGAAGTCGCCGCAAGAGTTTTGAGAGCAAGAGAAATCCAGAAGAAACGCTTTGCAGAGGAGGGCATTTTCTGCAATTCCGCAATGACCAACAGACAGATAGAAAGACATTGCCCTTTATGCGATGAATGCAAGGTCCTGCTGGAACGCATAATTGAGCGGATGGGACTTTCCGCCCGAGCCTGCACACGCATAATAAAGCTTGCACGCACGATTGCCGACCTTGCCGAAGCTCCTGACATCCTTCCCGAACATATTTCAGAAGCTGCCGGATATAGATTCCTCGACAAGCAGAATATCTTCGCGTAAAATGTTATCTTTGCAGCATGAAACATCAAATCATCATAAAAGGACTTGAGGATCTGGAAAGGGCTGCAGCAGAATTCCTTGAAAAGATCGGGGATAATACTCTGGTTGCATTCTTTGCACCTATGGGATCGGGCAAGACAACATTTACGACCGCCATCTGCAAGGTACTGGGCGTGACTGACCCAGTCGGTTCCCCTACATTTGCAATCGTCAACGAATATATGCGCGCTGACGGGGACCCTATGTATCACTTCGACTTCTACAGGATCAACAAATTGTCAGAAGCTGTCGAAATCGGTCTGTACGACTATCTCGACAGCGGATGTCTGTGTCTGATGGAATGGCCGGAGAATATCGAGGAACTCCTTCCGGAAGAAACATTGAAGGTAAGCATAACCGTCAATCCGGACCAGTCCAGGACCATCTCCTGGGAGGCATAACATCATCATTCCCCGACAACTACAGAAGATATGAATCCGTTGACATTCAATGTGTCAACGATTCCGTCTTTCCACAGTATCGGCTTTCCTCCCGTCTTGGATGATAGCCCGGCATGAAGGATGCCTCCTACCATTGCGAAAGAAGAACTTCCCATAGCCACATACCCCGGACCGGCCTGATATGATTCTCCGTTCCGGTAGATGAAGCCTTCGTCAGTAGAGGAGGCCGGATTGAGCATACAGCAAGCACCTCCCCCGTCCGCATTCAGAGAAGATACGGTCATGCCATCCGGAAAGAGATGGAACTCCGACGGACTTTTCCATAAAATGCTGGTAAGAGGTCTGCCTGCGGACGCGCAGATTCCTTCTATCATAAGGCTGGCAGACGAGATGGCTATCCGACAAGTCTTCATGCTCATGCCTGCCGGAATATCAAGCATTTCCAGCTTGCTGTCAGTGACCAGAACCGGTGCCCTCACTCCTGTCATATCTGCGACATAACAGACTTCCCTCTTGTAAGAGACCATATCCCTGACCTTTCTGACATCCTCTCTCAAGGCCTCCTGCGACACAACGCCATTCCTGACCAGATAATACCTCTCGACCGTATCCCTTGATGAAACTATGGGCTCGCTGAAGGCAAAACATCTGTCCTTACCATCAGCCTGAAGACGGCCGAAAGTCCTGCCGGAAGACCTTTCAACGATGATTTCTCCATTCCTCCTGTAAGAAAAGCCCTGGCCTGAACGAGGCTCGCCCAAAGTATATACGCCAGAGCTGTCAACAATCATCCCGCATATAATCTCTCTCCCAGCATACCTGAAAATCTCCTTTCCGTCCTTTTTGACAATGGTTTCCGCCTCTGTCGAATAATCGCTATACACATGGCCTCCTATCATCCTGTGCATGTCAGGATCGGAACTCATCTGGTATTCGTCACCTACGGGTATCTTCATGACAGGAATCCTGTCGGCAAAGACTACAAGGGAACACTTGACACTCCCTTTCTCATCATCCACCCTCCAGTCATATCCCTTGCGGAAATCCATAGCCGTCACATAGCATACGGCCCGGTCCTGACCCTTGTCTCCTGAATTGAATTCAGGGTTGATCCAAGCTCCTCCCTCAGTGTTTCTTGAAGGCCCGTCAATCTCCGACAGACCGCACGAGACTGCAGCAAGCAGCACTACAAACATCTTCCACCTCATATCCCTTTTTTTGAAGCAAAGGAATATAAAAACGCCGGGATGTGGTAATCCGTTCGTCCCACATTCCGACGCTTAATCACATTTTTCTCTTTTTTTAAAAGATGTAACTTTTCTTATGATGTCCTCAACGGGAATACAATGCAAACAATGCAGAACCCGAACCGGACATCGCCGCATAGACGGCTCCGCAGTCATACAGTGACTTCTTGATGGCCGCCAGTTCCGGATACTTTGCAAAGACCGTCTCCTCAAAGTCATTTACCAGAAGACCGTCCCAGTCCTCTACAGGTCTGGCAAGCACCTCGCGCAAAGGCAATTCAGGAAGACGAGGTCTGATTCCTCCATATGCATCCTTCGTCGAAACAGATATTCCAGCCGGAGTTATCACCTGCAGGTCATATTTCTGGATGACATCCAGAGGATACTCCGTCAGGATTTCTCCTCTGCCCTCGCCTATCATCGGCCTGTTATAGATGAAGAAGGCACAATCGCTTCCAAGACGGGAAGCATAGGAAGCCAGCTGGTCTTCTGACAGATTGAGTCCGCATATCTCATTGAGCATCTTCAAGGCAAAGGCAGCGTCTGCCGAACCGCCTCCAAGACCGGCACCGACCGGAGATGTCTTCTCAAGGAAGATCTTCACAGGAGGCATGGTAAAATCCTCGGCAAGAATACCGTATGCCCTTGCTGTCAGGTCCTTCAATGGATCCCAATCAACACCCTCCGCACGCGCGATGGTGATCATCAGTCTGCCGTCCTCTGACATGGCCTGTACTATCTTCGGATATTCAGAATCTTCTGTTTCCACACCAAAGACCCCCTCGGGCTTGAATGAACCTTGCGATGGGGCTATCTGCTGGCCATATTTCGCAAACAAGGCAGCAGAAGTACGACTGTAATCATCTCCAGCCACTATTTCGAGCGTATCACTTATACTGAAATATGGCACGAAGAGAGTTTCAAGGTCATGAAATCCGTCCTCTCTTTTGCGAAGGACGTTCAGACCGAGATTGATCTTGACATTGGGATTCGTTATCATATTCAGTCGGCTCTGACTATTTCTCTGATTGCAGATTCTAATTTCGCAGCTATCTCCTCCCTCCGGGCGTCCTCCGGAATATTTTCCAGTACAGGTGAAATGAAGGATATCATCTGAAGTACCTTTGCATCCTCAAGGCTGATGCCACGCGAACGCATATAGAACTGCTCCTCCTCATTCAAGCGGCCGATTGTGGCACCATGCGAACACTTCACATCATCAGCATATATCTCCAGCTGCGGCTTTGTGTCTACCTTTGCCCCATCAGAGAGAAGCAGATTATGGTTTTCCTGATACGCCTCAGTCCTCTGCGCATCCGGCGCAACGATTATCTTTCCATAAAAGTCAACGCGTGAATCTCCGCCGGCAATTCCCTTGAAGAGCTGGCGGGAATTGCAATGCGGCACCTTATGGAACATATCCACAGCCATTCTCACTCTTTCATTACCACCGCACACATAAGCACCATAGAGGTTGGCCTCCGCCCCCTCTCCGAGAAGATGTACATCCAGTTTCACATCACAGCTTACCCCCGGAAACACAAGAAGCACCATGTCGGTCCTCTGACCTGACTGCACCTCTATTGTCCTGGAAAGCTGTCCTTCCGAAACGATTATAACTTCAGTCATATGCAGACCTCCTACAGATTATCGTAACCCTTCTCTTCAATCTCGGCAACAAGTTCTCTGCCGGCAGTCTTCACAATCTTTCCATCCTTGAGCACATGCACCACATCAGGCACGATATAATCAAGAAGTCTCTGATAATGAGTAATTACGATAGCTGCCTTTTCAGGGGTATGGAGAGCATTCACTCCATTCGCCACGATACGGAGTGCGTCGACATCAAGTCCGCTGTCTGTCTCGTCAAGGATTGCAAGAGTAGGATCGAGCATCGCCATCTGGAAGATCTCATTACGCTTCTTTTCTCCTCCTGAAAATCCCACATTGACTTCTCTCTTGGCGAACTCCGGCTTCATCTGCACGAATGCCATCTTCTCCCTCATGAGCTTGAGGAAATCCCCAGCCTTGAGAGGCTCCATTCCCTTGCCTGCACGATGTGCATTGACAGCTGTCTTCATGAAGTTGGTTATCGTAACTCCCGGTATCTCGACTGGATACTGGAAAGAGAGGAAGATTCCCGCCCATGCACGCTCCTCCGGTGACATGGCGAGAAGATCCTGACCAAGGAACTCGATGGTTCCGGCTGTCACAGTAAACTGCGGCTTGCCGGCCAGCACTGCAGAAAGCGTACTCTTTCCTGCACCGTTAGGGCCCATCACCGCATGGATCTCACCCTTACGGATAGTAAGATCGACACCCTTCAGGATTTCCTTGTCCTCAACCGAGGCCCTCAGGCCTTCTATCTTCAGTAATATATCATTTGCCATATGCTGTTTGTTTTTCTTCAATATTTGTTAAATCATGCATTCTTCCTGTACAGTCTGTACCATGAGAAGAGAGACCACACTCCGTTTATCAGATAAAGGCAGCTGACTATCGGCATGAATACCAGACCGGCCTTCAGATAAAGAGTCAGATTAGCGATATTCACAAAAAGCCACGCTATCCAGCAGTCCCATTTCTTCAATGCCGACAATGTCTGGGCTGTAAGTATCAGAACCGTAACGCAACAGTCCAGGTATGGAAGAGGGTTTGCAGGGAAATAGCCGACAAACCATCTGGTTCCCATCATGCTCATCAGCCAGCCCCAGACAAACGCCAGGACAAGCACGAGAGCCACGATCATCCCCCTCTGCGGCCAGTTCAACATCGACACCTTCAGTTCGCCTGCCTTCTCTGCACTTTCCTCATTCTTTTTCGGATGACTCCAGCGATATTGTCCCAGTATGTTGATACCCAGGGATATCGGCTGCAGCAGGAGATTCGCATATAGATTCTTCTGCCAGAATATGAAGAACAGCAAAGCCGTATACATATAACCGACATAAAAATTGGTCTTGCTGTTTCTTCCGGCCAGAAAGACTGTCGTAAGACCGAATACCGCCGACAAAAGGTCTATCAGCAGCACCGGTTTCCCGCCCATCTCAAATAATATGATATTCAGAAATTCCATTTGCATTCCCATCTTCAGGATCCACAACCATACTAACCGACCGATCCTTCAAGAGACACCTGGAGAAGCTTCTGGGCCTCTACGGCAAACTCCATAGGAAGCTTGGAAAGTACCTCACGGGCATATCCGTTCACTATCAGTCCCACCGCCTCTTCCGGACCTATTCCTCTCTGGTTGCAGTAGAACAGCTGGTCCTCACTGATCTTCGATGTAGTCGCCTCATGCTCCACAACCGCTGTCTTGTTTGCATTCTCAATATATGGGAATGTGTGTGCTCCGCACTTGTCGCCTATCAGAAGGCTGTCGCACTGCGAGAAATTTCGTGCATTGTCCGCCCCCGGAAGCATCTTTACAAGACCACGGTAGCTGTTCTGGCTGCGACCTGCAGATATACCCTTGCTGACGATGCGGCTGCGTGTATTGCGGCCGATATGTATCATCTTCGTTCCTGTGTCAGCCTGCTGGAAATTATTTGTCACAGCGACAGAATAGAATTCCGACGAGGAATTATCTCCTTTGAGAATGGTCGAAGGATATTTCCATGTGATTGCGGAACCTGTCTCCACCTGCGTCCAAGAAAGATGACTTCCGGAGCCCTTGCAGATACCTCTCTTTGTCACGAAATTGAAGATTCCTCCCTTACCCTGCGCATCTCCCGGATACCAGTTCTGGACTGTCGAATACTTCACCTCCGCATCCTTCTCCACAATGATCTCCACCACAGCCGCATGAAGCTGGTTCTCGTCACGCATAGGAGCCGTACATCCCTCCATATAGCTTACATATGAGCCTTCATCAGCCACAATGAGAGTTCTTTCGAACTGGCCGGTTCCGGCCGCATTGATTCGGAAATAGCTGGAAAGCTCCATAGGACAGCGCACGCCCTTCGGAATATACACAAACGAGCCGTCACTGAATACAGCCGAATTCAATGCGGAATAGAAATTATCTCCCACAGGCACCACGGAAGCCAGGTACTTGCGTATCAGATCCGGATGCTCGCGTACAGCTTCAGAGAAGGAACAGAATATTATTCCTTTTTCTGCCAAAGCGGAACGGAAGGTTGTAGTCACAGATACGGAATCGAAAACGGCATCCACCGCAACTCCGGCAAGAGCCGCACGCTCATGAAGCGGAATTCCGAGCTTGTCGAATGTCTTCTCCAGCTCCGGATCGATTTCCTTCGGACGGTCCTCATCCTTCTTTGGTGCCGCATAATAGATTATATCCTGAAAATCGATTTCAGGGATGTCAAGATGCGCCCATGTAGGGATTGTCATCTTCTGCCAGCGACGAAAAGCCTCCAGACGGAATTCCAGCATCCATTCCGGTTCCTGCTTCTTCGCCGAAATCAGGCGTATTATATCTTCATTGAGACCTTTAGGTATGAATTCCTGCTCGACATTCGTCACGAAGCCATGTTCATACTCCTTGTCTGCAATGCTGTCCAATATTTCTTTGTCCTTGCTCATAGTCCTGATATAGATCCTTCATTTCATCCAGGATTGCGATGAAAAAACCGCTATCCTGCAATGCGCAGGCCAAATGGCCTGAACATGCAAAGATAGCAGTTTTTATTGATTGTCTGCAGTATCAGAGGGTGAAAACCACAGGAACGGACAGCCTCACATTCTTTTTCTCTCCGTTCTGTTCTCCAGGAGTCCATACCGGAGATTTGCTGACAGCCTCAACTGCACGCTCATTCAATACCGGGTCAGATCCGAAAACGGCATGAATATCTGACAAAGTGCCGTCCTTGAGTACCGTGAATTCAACAACGACGGTCTTGTCCATACGGTTTGCCCTGTCTGCAACAGGATAGCTTACCTGAGAATTCACCCAAAGCGCGAAGTCATCAATTCCTCCACCCTGAAACTTTGGAGCGATAAGACCTGCCTTTCTCACGAGCATCATGTTGCGCTCCTCCCAGATGAGCTCAAGTTCCTTGAGAAAATCTTCCTGACGTCTCCTCAAGTCCACCTGCGGATATCCAGGTTTTGATGACTTGACCACGCCTGCAAGTTCTCTTGTATCCGATATGCGGGAGATGAGTTTTCCGTTGCGATATTTGCCCACATGCATGGTTCCGTTTGAACGATAGAGAGTATCCACGCCATGATATAGGCCGTTCTTGTAGCCTCCGGATATGACGATTCCGTTATCTCTGTATGTACTTCCCTGTCCGGTAGCCTTTCCCTTCTTGAATTCGCCCCAATAGACTTCTCCGTTAGGTCTGTAGCACACGCACTTTCCGTCAGGCTTGGCCTTTCGGAAAGTTCCGATCACAAGTCCTTGCTCATAAGAATACAACATGCCCTCTCCTGAAGGCCATTCTCCTTCAAAACGATAGTCGTCACGCTGAACGACCCTGTATTCCTGCGCCGAAAGCGACATTGACGACAGCATCGCCACCGCCAAAGTTAACAATGTGCATACATTCAGTTTCATGACAATGAAATTTAGTCCTCCAATATACGAAAAAATCAGGAAAACCGACCGGCTTCCCTGATTTTTTTGTTGTCTGTAGTTTAATGGATAGCTACTGTAAGCATTGCCATCACGATTGACACCATGCTCATGAGCTTGATGAGGATGTTGAGCGATGGTCCTGAAGTATCCTTGAATGGATCACCTACAGTGTCACCTGTAACGGTTGCCTTGTGAGCTTCCGAATTCTTTCCTCCAAGATGACCTTCCTCAACATATTTCTTCGCATTGTCCCATGCTCCACCTGAATTCGACATGAACACGGCAAGAACGAAACCTGAACCGAGACCTCCGATGAGAAGACCCATCACACCTGCAGGGCCAAGGATAAGTCCGACAAGTACAGGAACGATGATAGCGATGAGAGAAGGAAGAAGCATTTCGCGCTGGGCACCCTTTGTAGAGATCTCCACGCAACGTGCGTAGTCTGGCGTAGCCTCTTTAGTAAGGATACCCTTTATCTCGCGGAACTGACGGCGAACCTCCGTAACCATGCTCTGGGCAGCACGGCCCACTGCATTCATGGTAAGTCCGCAGAAAAGGAATGACATCATCGCACCAACGAACACACCCACGAGAACGACAGGATTCATCAGGTCAACATGGTAGAATGCCATGATATCAGGAATAGTAGCCTGTGCGGCATCGATGGTCTCACCTGCAACATTCACGATCTGCTTGCCAAGATGAGTGAGTCCTATCTTGATTTCCTCAATGTATGAAGCGAGAAGGGCAAGTCCTGTAAGAGCTGCAGAACCGATAGCGAAGCCCTTTCCGGTTGCTGCTGTTGTGTTACCGAGAGCGTCAAGAACATCCGTACGTTTGCGGACTTCCGGATCGAGTTCGCTCATCTGTGCATTACCGCCGGCATTGTCGGCGATAGGGCCGTAAGCATCCGTAGCCAGAGTGATACCGAGGGTAGAAAGCATTCCGACTGCAGCGATTCCGATTCCATAAAGACCGGTTGAAAGGCTTTCTGCAGAGAATGAGAGGTCGAATCCGTTAGCGCAGAGATATGCAAGAAGGATTGCGACTGCGATTGTTACTACAGGAATTGCTGTCGAAAGCATTCCGAGACCTACGCCGGAGATGATGACTGTAGCCGGACCTGTTTCTGCCGATTCTGCAAGCTTCTGTGTCGGACGATACGAATGAGAGGTATAATACTCTGTAGCCTGACCGATTATCACACCTGCCAGCAGACCGACTACAACAGAAAGCGAGAAGCCCCACCAGTTATCCATTCCGAGGAGATACATCACTCCGAATGTAGCCGCAGCGATAAGGATCGAACTGAGGTTTGTACCTCTTCCGAGAGATTTAAGAAGCTGGTCCATGCCCGCTCCCTCCTTCGTGCGCACCACATATATACCGAGGATCGAAAGCGCCACTCCGATAGCGGCAATAGTCATAGGAGCAAGAATGGCCTTCAGCTGCGCATCTACTCCCACACTGCCGAAAGCAGCCGCGCCGAGAGCCATCGTAGCAAGGATGGAGCCGCAATATGACTCATAGAGGTCTGCACCCATACCTGCGACATCACCCACGTTGTCACCTACGTTGTCAGCAATCGTAGCCGGGTTGCGCGGGTCATCTTCAGGGATTCCTGCCTCAACCTTACCTACAAGGTCTGCTCCCACATCGGCAGCCTTGGTATAGATACCTCCACCCACACGGGCAAAGAGTGCCTGGGTAGAAGCACCCATTCCGAATGTAAGCATGGTGGTAGTGATGAATATGAGCTTCTGTGTTCCTTCAATATCAACGAATGCATTGAGGATGAGCCACCATACCGCGATGTCAAGAAGTCCGAGACCCACAACGGTAAGACCCATTACGGCACCGCTTCGGAAAGCCACCTTAAGACCTGAATTAAGCGATCTCTGCGCAGCATTTGCTGTCCTTGCTGAAGCATAAGTCGCAGTCTTCATTCCAACAAAACCTGCAAGGCCAGAGAAGAATCCACCTGTCAGGAAGGCGAAAGGAACCCAGCTGTTCTGCACGCCAAGGAAGGCCAATAATGCAAAAAGAGCAGCGAGTACGATAAAGACGATTATAACGACTTTGTACTGCTGCTTCAGATAAGCCATAGCTCCCTCTCTCACAAACTTCGCGATCTCTTTCATGGTCGCATTTCCTTCACTCTCCTTCATCATCTGACGGAAGAAGATGTAGGCGAACACCAGTGCCAGGACTGCCGCCGCCGGTACAAGATAGAATAGGTTGGTCATATAAGTGTTAGTTTATGTGTTTTCTGTCTCCCCCGGCCTGCTTTTTTCGCAGCGGGATGACAAAATTATTTATTTTTTTTATAAAACCAACACCGCAACATGACGATTTTTAAGCAAATTGGTGTATTTATATTACAATATTAAATTTATCCGGCTGAACTGTCGGATTTTTTATTATATTTGCAAAACTCCCGAATTTGGTCAGGCACCAAATCATGGACATTTCCCGTAATTCTCCACACATTCGTCAAGGCAGCAAGGGCATCCGCCACGCAGATGGAGATTCCGGTTCCATTCTTCGGAAGCCTTTTCTCTGGCCAATGTGGCAGCATCCTTTTCAGCAATGCTTCTGAACCTTATTTTAGGGGTTCCGCTGTAATACGCTTCCATCGAGGGTACAGCAAGGGAAAGTCTTGTCCTTTCACTTTCTTCACAGGTCATTTTACCGCAGCTGCCTGCCAAGATCATGAGCAGAGCGAAAGCCGCCACCAATCTGCATTTTCCCGTTTTCATTGCATTTCTGTTATACTGGTCTGTCTGCTGCAAAAATAAGTCTTCACCAGAGCCGGAAAATTCAAAAACATCCATTCGTTTTTAGTTTTCATCTATTTTATATGTCATTAAGCGATTTTCTGAATCTTTTTATACATTATTGAAAAGATATTATGTATCTTTATCTGTGTGTACCTCAATTTTATAAGCCAGATGAAAAATATTCTCCTCGCCATACAGGATTTTACGGTTACGGAAACATGTGCAGCCAGTCCTGTGACATGGTATATCATAGGTGGAATGATGCTTCTCTGCATGGGGTTGACAGGCTTCATGGCCTTCAGACTTTATAAAAATGAAAAAAGACACCAGGCGGAACTGAAGGAAAGGGAAGAGCAGATATACGGAGAACAGGTGAATATTCTGATAAACATGAGTCACGAGCTTCGGACTCCTCTCACCCTGATCATGGCCCCATTGAAAAGACTTCTCAAGGGAATGGATTCCGACAATGCCAACTACGCGACTCTGGGAAGGATCTACAGGCAGGCAAGACGCATGAGCGGCCTTATAGACATGGTTCTGGACCTCCGTAGGATGGAAGCTGGAAGGACCACACTCATGATCGAGAATCTTGATTTCAACAGATGGCTCAACGAAGCTACGGAGGATATCGTCAATGAAGAGCATGCAGAAGGGATAGAGATCCTGCACATATCGGATCCGGCCATCGGCAATGTGGATTTCGACAGACGCAGATGCGACACCATCATGACGAATATCCTCATAAACGCCATAAAGCACAGCAGGCCAGGAGACCAGATAGTTGTCAGGACCAGATTGACCGAAGAAGGCATGGTACGCACAAGCATATCCGACCAGGGTCCCGGTCTGGGAGACATCGACCGTACAAAACTGTTCACGAGATTCTATCAGAGCAACAGCGAACGGTATGGCAGCGGAATAGGCCTGTCCTATTCGAGGATTCTTGCAGAGCTGCATGGAGGAAACATCGGAGCTGAAGACAATGATGAAAAGGGAGCGACATTCTGGTGGGAGATTCCTGTAAATTCAACAAACGGTGTTTCTTCTAATCTTATATCATATATCAATGAACTGATCGGAAACGAGTCCGTTGCAGAAATGCAGACTCCGGAGAATGACAACTTCAGCACTGCCGGAATGCGCCTGATGCTTGTTGACGACAGTCAGGATCTGCTGGATTTCCTATGCGAGGCCCTGAATGGCGAATTCGCTGAAATCACGACCGCACAAAGCGGCAACAGTGCCCTGGCACATCTTTCTGCAGGCCGTCTTCCAGACATAATAGTAAGCGATGTGAACATGCCTGACGGAGATGGATGCAGCCTGTGCAAGGCCATCAGCCAGAGTACGAAATACAATCATATACCTGTCATCCTTCTGGCAGCCCGAGGAGAGCAGCAGAATGAGAGCAACATCTACAGGGCCGGAGCAGAAGCCCTTCTGCCCAAGCCGTTTGAGACAGAAACATTGCTTGAACTATTAAGGTCTGTCCTGCGAAGAAAAAACGAAATCCGCAAAAAGTATCTTGACACACATGACAAGGTATTACCAGGATATGGTTCAAAGGAGGAAGGCTTCATCATCCAGCTGAACAGGATAATATCAGAACACATGAGCGACCCTGAACTCGATCAGCAGCTGCTATGCCGTGAGCTCGGTGTCAGCAGGGCAACACTCTATAACAAGATGAAAGCCATAACTGGAGCAAGTACAAAGGAATACATCACCCACATCCGGTTGAAAAAGGCGAAATCACTGATGGAGACAACAGAAATCACCATCGCCGAAATATCTGACATGACTGGATTTACCAGTCAGAGCTATTTCAGTACAGCTTTCAAGAACTACACCGGACTTACCCCGAGCCAATATAAGAAAAGCCTTAAGAATACTTCAGTTCAGCAGTAGTCCCGGTCTTTGCAGACAGACAGTTGTCCACATACCAGCCTCCGAAATAGCCATATTCCACTCCTGAAACACTCTGGACAACATTCTGTTCTCCAAAAGGTTTCTGCACATATACAAGTATCTTCAGGTTCGACAGACTGCATGAATATGGCACTTCAATCTGATAGTTCTTTGTCCATATTGTGTTGTCATCCGTCACAATGATAGAGTCGCCTGTAGGAGAACTCAAAGCGGCACGCACAACATGATCATGCTCATAATTGCTGCCACCACCATTCTGATATGCAATTATGTCATCTTCCAGCAGAAGAACCGTAACCTTATAACTGTCAGCCTTCTTAATATACAGCTCGAGGTCTACAGAGAGATTTCTGTCATCAAGCGTACTGGTAAATGATATGCCGGTAGTGGCAGGATAACTGGATTCTGTTTCATCAACGACATTCATCACAAAGTTGGCACCGACTGTAGCATTTGTGTAATTAGGCAGCTTCGCTCTGCCATCTATGATACCTGTAGGGTATCCTGTTATGTTATAATGGTCAGTCATCGATCCGGCCGCACTATAATACAGGCCTCCGGATGCATGAAGACTAACCAGCTCGAGTCCTTCAGGCCTCATCTCCAGAGCTTTGGCAAAAGCATTAGCCATATAAGGGCAGTAGCCGCACCAGTCTGCAGTGACTCTCACAGCCAGAGACTTGTGCCTGAATGTAGCAGAAATCCAGTCTCCGCTGCCGCTTTCGGTATTGCCGCCACCAGTGACATTGCCACCCTTTTCCTCATCTTCAGGCTCCTTTCCCTCCTGTACGACAGTGACAGGATGACAAAGATCCCCGGCACAGAACGTTATTGTTCCGGATCGCTGCTGTTCCGAATCGTTTTCACTGACCTCAAAAACATGGACAAACTCGCTCACAGCCTTTGTAGCCGGGTCCAGGATCCAACCATCTATGATATCGAAATAATAATCCACATTGGTATTGACCCTTATCTCTATAGTGCCACCCTCCACAGGCAGCTCGAAAGAAGAGGCAGAGAGCTCAAAGACCTCCACAAAATCCGTATCCTGCCCGACCTCCAGATCCATATGCAGGTCTGCTGAAGAAAGCCTCACAATTGCTGTCCTCATTCCAGGCTCCAGATTAGCCGTGGCATGAAGGGTGAAAAACGAGTTGCCGGCATCGCCTTCAGCAGGTGAGACCTTCAGCCAGTGTCCGCCGTCAACAACTTCAGCTGACCACGCAAGAGCTGAAGTGAATCCTATATGCCTCTTCTCTCCTTTCGGACTTAATTCTATAACAGTCTCGTCAGGAAAATCCAATATCAATTCCGGAGTGGGAAGAACGGTATCACATGCTGTCACAAGAAAGATCATGGACAGGGCAAGTATCTGGCGTAACCTTATCATATTTAAAATAATTCAAATTTAGAGCGAATATATGAAAAAAATCCGGAAACATGCATGATGTTCCCGGACTTTATTGTGTGGCAGGTCACCCTGCCCTTGTCTCGATTCAGATTACTCTGCTGCTGGAGTCTCAACTGCCTTCTTTGAGCTACGACGAGTGCTCTTCTTTGCCTGCTTTGGAGCAGAAGCGAGAGCTGCCTCGTTGAAGTCTACGAGCTCGATGAGAGCCATGTCAGCTCCGTCACCCTGACGGAAACCAGTCTTCAACACGCGAGTGTATCCACCTGGACGGTCAGCGATCTTTGGAGCAACAGTGCGGAAGAGCTCTGTAACAGCCTCCTTATTCTTGAGGTAGCTGAATACAACACGACGAGAGTGAGTAGTATCCTCCTTTGACTTTGTGATAAGAGGTTCTACATACATCTTGAGAGCCTTTGCCTTAGCTACAGTAGTCTGGATTCTCTTGTGGAGAATAAGAGAAGTAGCCATGTTAGCAAGGAGAGCTTTGCGATGACCGCTCTTACGACCAAGATGGTTGATTGCTTTATTGTGCCTCATATTGCTTAAACGTTCTTTTTCTTAGGTTCAATATTATACTTGGTAACATCCATTCCGAATGAAAGCTTCATCTTCTCTACGAGGAGATCGATTTCGTTGAGTGACTTCCTACCGAAGTTTCTGAACTTCATAAGCTCATTTCTTGAGTAAGAAACAAGGTCAGCGAATGTATCGATATCTGCTGCCTTCAGACAGTTGTAAGCTCTTACTGAAAGACCCATGTCTGAAAGCTTTGTGAGAAGAAGATGCCTCATGCGGAGTGATTCCTCATCAAGCTCCTTTGACTCTGCCTCGATAGAGCTCTCAAGCGAAAGCTTCTTGTCGTCAGTGAACAACTTGAAGTGATAGATGAGGATGTTTGCTGCCTCCTGAAGAGCTATATTTGGAGTGATCGAACCATCGGTAACGATTTCCAGATTAAGCTTTTCATAGTCGGTCTTCTGCTCTACACGCCAGTTCTCTACTGTCCAGTTCACATTCTTGATCGGAGTATAGATAGCGTCAACAGGAATTGTTCCGATGACAGCCTCCGGATCTCTGTTCTCGTCAGCAGGAACGAAACCACGTCCCTTTGAGACAACAAGAGATACTTCAAGCTTCACAGACGGTTCAAGAGAACAGATGTGCAGTTCAGGGTTAAGCACCTTGAAAGAAGACAATCCTTTTGAGATATCCTCTGCGGTAAACTCCTGCTTGCCGCTGATTACGATATTTGCTACCTCTGTGTCTACAGTCTCAACCATTCTCTTGAAACGAACCTGCTTGAGGTTGAGAATGATGTCCTGCAT
>JAFYLU010000008.1 GCA_017550025.1 Bacteroidales bacterium
ACTTGTCATTGTCCAGATCCTTGATCTCTGCCATTGCCCACACTTCATCCTCATGTCCTTTGGCATTGTATGAACTTTTCGTCAGCAAATCCGAAGCATCCTGCATGAATGTGGTTCTGGAAGACTCCTGAGCTTCTACAGCGTTGTTGTTTCTGTAACTTACATTGACAGTGGTCTCCATTCCTTTGATACGTGAAGTATTGTAATTCACACCTGTCTGAGCCGTTGAAGTGAGACCATCAACTGCACCTAAGAGACCGGTGGCTGCTCTTTCTGAAGTTCTTACACTTTCGCCTGGATTCAGAGCATTAAAGGCATTTCCGACCACGACAATCTGATCCTTCTCGGTATATCCTGTAACCATGGCATTGCCATTATAAAGAAGGCCTCTGTCATCGATCAGTGCATTGTCAGTCTCCGGGGTCAATGTCGATCCACCGCCCAATCTCGCATTACCGAACCATCCTTTGGTATATTCCTCCTTCAGCTCCACGTCCATCACCTTCTCCTTCTCGGACTTGGTGGCAAACGCCTCACCTGCAGCTTCATCCTTTACCTTATCCGAAACGAGGATCTTCTCTACAATCTTTGCCGGAAGACTCTTCAAGGCAGCAGTCGGATCATTGAAGAAGAATGTCCTACCCCCGACTGTAATCTTGTCGATCTTTTCTCCGTTCAGCATAACAGTGCCGTCAGCACCGACCTCCATGCCCGGCATCTTCTTAAGCAGATCCTCCAGCATGGCGTTCTCTCCGACATTAAAAGCGGCAGCATTGAACTCTATAGTGTCCTTCTTTACGATTATCGGATTGCCCACAGCAGATATGGATGCGGCATCAATGTGTTCGGGATTTTCCTCCAGACGGATAATTCCCAAGTCGTACGCCTCCCAATGAGCCTGAATGCCATACTCCTTATTATGAGGAGTGTATCCTATCATTTCAGCGTTTACCTCATATCTGCCTACCGGAACCTCTTTCAGCATAACATTACCTTTCTCAGCCGACAGTGCAAAATGAGTAATGGTGGTGTCACCGACAGGCACAAGATATACAGAAGCCCAAGATATCGGCTCCGCAGTCTTGGCATCCTTGATGGCCAGTCTGACATTCGTATTAGTATTGCGTTCGAGAATATCTCTTGATACCTGTGCGGGAAGCATCTGCACAAAGAAGAGCGTGCATATAAACAAGATAATTCGTTTCATTGAGTCCAGTTGCTATTGATAGCGTTATGTGATCAGTCGACAATCTTACCTCTTACAGTCATGCCTATATTATATTTCCATTTTTCAAGAGGTTGCTCTGCTGTACTGCGGCTGTAACTGCTCTTTACATATACAGGCAAGAACATACTGTCTTCCAGCTGATTCGCGTATCGTTCTTTCGCATCCCAAGCCTTTGAGTTCGCCCATTTATCTGCTATGGTCTCAGAAATCTCTGTAAGAGCGAAGCTGATATAGTATTCGCCTGGCTCAAGCTCTATGCTTTCCTGCGGTACAATGCTGAAAGTTGTCTTCTTCTCGGCCTTCGGGATGTCCTGACTAATCGGCATTGTAACGATGTTATCGAGATTGCCCTCGTCAGTTATACGATATATCCTGATACTTGCCTTGCAACCTTCCATCCTGTTTTCATCCACAGTAAAGCAAATGCTCTTGACAAGGAAAGGATCCTTGACCTCTACAATGCTGCCGATCTCCTTTCCAACGCTTTCAGGAATCATCATCATAGCACCACCAGGCAATCTCATTCCTTTTCCATCAAGATTCTTGTCCTTGCGTTTCGAATCTGTCACAACTGCAGCATCCAGTTCCTCAAAACTGTCTTTGCCATCGAGCAGATATCCGCCAATAATCTGTGGCTCCTGAGCAGATGCCAGGAATGAGAGTACACAAAGGGTGATTGCTAAAAATACTTTCATAACTGTTAGAAATTGAATGATAGTCCGAAATAAAGTCCTGTATTTCCGAACATTGCCTTAGACATACCGCTGTATGTGTAATCGGCTCTGTTATCACCAGTTCCGGTAAACATAGGAGTACCATATGTGCAGTTCTGAATATCTATACCTAAGTTCAACGAGAATTTCCATACATCAACACCGATTGTAGGACGCAGCATATATCCGATACCGACTGCAGAACAATCAAACACACCACCTGCCTTGAGTTCAACGAACGGACTTGCCAACTTATTCATGAAACTGTACTTGATGTCGGCATAGACCGGAACTGTGATCCTGTTCTTGATACCATTTCTATCCCACTTGCTGAAAGCCATTCCTGTACCTCCTCCGACAAATAGACCGTTACCGAAGTTATAACCGTGTGTAGTGCTGAACGATGGCATTTTGCCAAGGTCTGTCACGACAGTTGCTCCTACCTCAATATCAGGTGCATATCCTCTTTCATATGAAGCATTCTTGGACTGTGCATTTGCGTTGCAGAAAATAACGCTCATTATAAGAGCGATAAGGGAAATTGTAAAGTTCTTTTTCATCATATAAATTTTTAGTTCGCTTATATGACGCGACTAACAAGAAAAAGTACTACCTGTCTTCTGAAATGTTTGTCAGAAGTTGTCATTATCCTCCTATAGTCTTGCATAATCCTCCGGCTCATATGACCCGTCCGGAATATCAACCATGCTTTTGATGTAAGTTGACATCAGTGCAGAGATGTCTATTCCTCTTGATTGTCTTCATCTCCCGGCTGATACTCCAAAAGATCTCCAGGCTGGCAGTTCAGAGCCTTGCAGAGGGCGGACAGGGTAGAGAAGCGAACGGCCTTCGCCTTGCCTGTCTTGAGGATAGACAGGTTCGCCTGAGTGATTCCGACCTTCTCCGCCAGCTCTCCGGAAGACATCTTCCTCTTTGCCAGCATTACATCTACGTTTACTATTATCGGCATGATTCCTCCTTCTTTAGATAGTCATTGATTCTTCCTTGTTCAGGTGCATTGCAATGTTGATGATCTCTGCGAAGAGGAGAAGGAGGAACGGAATAATGATTTCCTTCATCTCGATCTGAACGAGAGTGTATAATTTAATGTCTGATGTCTTGCCGTACAGTTCGCCTATTCCCAGCATGTGGAATTTGAGACACAATTCGTTTGCCATATATACAAGAAAGGTGAGAAGTGCCAGCCAGCGAAGCAGCACTACCTGCAATCTGCTGAAATAGATTCCATTGCGGAAACCTCTGATGGTGCATACCAATATGCCTATGAATCCTATAAGCAGAAGGATATTCAGGCAATAGCTTGTGATGCGCATAATCTTGCTGACCGTGAATCCATAGTGTTCAGGAAACTGGAAATCCTCTCCGACGCCATATACAAACAGCTCCATAGGCATTCCCTTTACAGTGGCTTCGCCATTCTCGTCTCGTGCCAGAGTAAATGCATGGCGCTCATCGTTGTTTGCCGGATTGATCGAGAAATGCTGCCAATGTGTAGTCACGGTTCCGATTGTCACGTTTCCGGGAGCATTCCGCCAGTTTCTATTGTTCAGTGCCCGCGGCAGATCGACCGTTATCATAGTAGTCGCCAGAATCATCAGCAGGGTCGTGACCGTGAAATAGATGATTGTACGTCTCTGTATTCCTTTGTTAAGTTTCATTGTATTTTCATTTTACATTGTTTGACTTGATCTATTAGCGCGCATTTATTGTTTTTCGATATGCAAATATAGATACTTTTATTGAAAAACAATAATTTTATCAAGAAATTAGATAAAATTTATTCTTATTGTTTCTCGGAAATGTTGTTCCTCTTTATAATATTGCCTTTTTGGTTAAACTTACGTGATAAAATGTTAAATATACTTGACATTTGGAAAAATATATTTAACTTTGCCGAAGGAATTCCTGATAAGTCAAACATTAAAACGGATTTTATGAAAAAGAATTACCTGCTTCCCCACAATTTCAAGATGATCGGTCTGATCATGCTTGTTCCTTTCCTTGCTGCCTGCATATGGCTTCTCCTCGGTCCATGCGA
>JAFYLU010000009.1 GCA_017550025.1 Bacteroidales bacterium
TTTGAGGCATAGACCTCGTTGAACAATGGGACTGTGCGGCTGGCTGAGAAGTCATGACCGCTTTTGCCTTTAAAGATAGTATGTGGTCTTGATTTTTATTCTAACGGGCGTAAAAACGAAAGTTTTTATGTAAGTTTGTGTGCACAAGATACACACATAAAAGAAATGAAGACGCTCATATTCATAGATGCATATATCAAGGCTCTGTCTCTCTTTGGGTACAGATATAATTGTGGGATAGAGCAGTGGTAGCTGCACAGAATATGGACTATAGCTCTGCGGAGGAGATAGAGGAAAGGATAAAGGCGGCGGTAGCCGAAGGTATGGAAATCTGTAAGGAATTCTAGCGAAACATGAAAGTAATCATCACAGGAACAACAGGATATGTCGGCGAAGGTGTAATGCTCGCCTGCCTTGACAACCCCGAGATTGAAAAGGTGTTAAGCGTAAGCAGAAGGCCATGCGGCCACTCTCACCCGAAGCTGGAAGAATATATCGTTCCGGACTTCATGGCATTGGAGGCCGGGGATCCGAAGCTTCAGGGATATGATGCCGTATTCTTCATCGCCGGCATCAGCAGCGTAGGGCTCAAAGAGGAGCAGTATGTTGGCATCAGCCACAATATTCCCCTTCATTTTGCCGAGATTGCAGGTCCTAAAGAAAAGATGACTTTCGTCTATCTCAGCGGAGCAGGCAACTACAACAGCAAGACGCAGATGTGGGTGCGCGTCAAGAAGAGCACCGAGGATGCGCTGGTAGCGATGCCGTTCAAGGGAGCGTACAACTTCCGTCCGTGCATCATGTGGAGATATAAGGGACAGAAGCACATCCAAAGGATGCAATACTTTTTCTGGGCGATGTACCCGTTCTTCAAGCTAGTCGGCATGTGGAACAGGATGAGCGAGGTCGCTGAAGCCATGATTGCAGTAACAAAGAACGGATATAAGAAGCCTGCAATCGAGTGCAGAGATATAACCAAACTGGCAAAACGATAAAGATGTCAGAAAAGATCTACATATTCAATCCGGAGCACGACCTGTGCGTTGCCAATGGGGACGAGAACTTCGTTCCCCCAAGGTCTGCCGTGGGATTTGCGAAAGAAAACACAGATCTGTCCGGACATCTCATGCGGCCAAACAAGCAACGCCGGCAGATTATTCCCTGGGGATGGAATCCCTCTCTGAAGAAGCGGCTTATCAATGAAGGCGTTGATCCGGCCACCCTGCCTTCAGAAGAAGAACTGCAATTCATACGCACTCACTCAAGACGTGAATTCGCCTTGGATGTGCACTCACGCCTATGCTGCGGAGATTCACAGGTAATCGGACCGGATTACAGAATAATTGCCAGGAATCACCATGATATAGAGGCGTTCATATCCGCCAATGGCAGTGCAGTGCTGAAGTCACCACTGTCAGGCAGTGGCAAAGGAATTCGCTTTATCAGGGAAGGGCTTTCCGAAAGCGATGAAGGATGGTGCAGAAAAACCATTGACAAACAGGGCTCCGTGATAGCTGAACGACGGTTTGAGATAGTAAAGGAATGCGCCATGCTCTTCGAATGTCATCATGAAGGTATCGATTTCATCGGTTATTCCCTGTTCGAATCCAGAAACGGAGCATACAGCAGAAATATCCTTGCGAGTAACGAAGATATCGAAGACATTATTGCCGGATATATCCCACGGAACACGTTGACCGATATCCGCGAGAGCCTGATGTCCATTCTTGCAGATACACTTGTCGGGCATTATGAAGGATTCCTCGGAGTTGACCAGATGATCTGCCAAAGTGTCTCCCCTGTCTTTATACCCGTCTCGGAAATCAATCTCCGTATGACAATGGGACTCATTGCAAGGAATCAATACGACCACACTCACAATTTGGCAAGAAAATGAATAACAAACCTAACCTTTCCACTGACAGAAAGTCCGTTTCCGAAGGTGAATATATAGAAATCAGATGGGGATGTGACGCATGTCCGGATTCATTGTATCTGTCCATAGATTCCGGATGCACCCGATACAGCATCGCAGTGTCAGATTCCGGCACAACACGAATTCCTGTTCCTAAATCCAACGGAAAGATGACCATCAGACTCATCGGGGTGATTTCCGGCAAGAAGGTGAGCGAGAGCATTGATGTACGCGTAAAAGGCGTCAAGCGAGCGAAATCGAATGCTCCCCTTTCAAGCCGGATGAAGATGTCCGGAGAGAAGATGAAGGCAAAGTGGTACGTCTTCAGGGCGCAGATGAAATACTGGTGGCTCTCCCAAAAGAAATGGCAGAAGGCCCTCTGGATCGTTCTGCTAGTCATTTGGTTCGGACTGATCTTCTCGTCAATAAGCAGAAAGTCCGAAATAAAAGCATCTTCAGAACAGGTACAGACAGCCTGCCTGTCTCCTTGTGATTGCACTTCACCTGATTCCAAGACGGATTTTGGAGAAGGTGTTGTTTAGATTAAAGAAAACATATACAAAATAAATATTAAGTTATGACCAGAATATACGTAATGGAAAGCTGCCCGGACTGCACACAGGTCAAGGAGCTGTATAAGAACAACCCTGAATATGAACTCATTGACATCGGTCTGCAGGCACGCAGTCTGAAGGAATTCATAGTCCTTCGTGACAGTCATCCCGCTTTTGCAAAGGTCCGCGAACGCGGAAACATCGGCATTCCTTGCTTCGTGAGGGAGGACGGTTCTGTCTTCATCTCCCTGAAGCATTATGATGAATCAATGGCTGCGGAGACTGCATCGGAGTATGCAGCAGGTGCAGCCTGCAACCTTGACGGTACAGGATGCTGAAACGACTTTATCTGATTCTGACATTCCTGACCTTCTCACTCCTTGGATTCTCAAAGGAGTACAAGGTCTACGGCCCGCAAGGAGGGCTTGCAATGGAGGTGACACTACCGGATGACTTCAACATGGACACCGACAGATGTCCGATGGTCATCCTCATGCATGGCATCTTCTCAAGTAAGAACATCGTTCCAATTCCTGCTATGGCAAAGGCTCTGGCAAAAGAAGGCATCGCATCGATATGCTTCGACTTCGGAGGACATTGGAAGAGCGAAGGAGAGATGGAGTACATGACAGTAGGAAAGGAGATCGAAGATGCACTGGCCATGTGGGAGCATGCCAAGTCACTGCCCTATGTGAGCAAGATCGGGCTTCTGGGACATTCACAGGGCGGCGTGGTCGCATCTATGACTGCAGGAATACTCGCTGCAAGAGGAGAATCCCCGGCGGCACTTGTGCTCGTTGCGCCCGGATCAGTCATTCAGGACGCATGCAAGGGCGGAAGGTTCTTCGGAGCCGAGTTCAGCCCGGCCGATCCACCGGAATATGTGAAGTGTTTCGGCATCATGAAACTCGGAAGGGAATACATCCTGTCAACACAGGAGCTGGACATTTACGGAACGGCAAAGGCATATACAGGACCTGTAAGACTCATTCACGGAAGCAAGGACAGCATTGTGCCGATGTCATGCAGCGAGAAGTTCGTCGAGACTTACACACAGGATGCAGAGCTGATTGTAGTTGAAGGTGAGAACCATATGATCACCAAAAAGCTCAAGAGAGTCGTCTCACATGCAGTATCATTCTTTGCTTCACAACTAAAGTAACTCCAGATCCATGAACATTGACATAAGAAAGGCACATAAGGAAGAAGCGTCGCAGATTGCGGAGATTTTCCTGATGGAATGGCCGGTGGATGTGATAAGGTAAAATATGCGCTCAAGATAGGCTATCGCAAAAGGACCTGAACTGTCTCTAATCACGAAAATCATCATAATAATCACATCCTGATATTGCTAATTCTATAAAAAAGGCTATCTTTGCAGCCCCAAACAAAAACAGCGTTTAAGAAGATAGAATGGTGCCATAGCTCAGTTGGTAGAGCAAAGGACTGAAAA
>JAFYLU010000067.1 GCA_017550025.1 Bacteroidales bacterium
CCGAGTACTGAGCAGAGTCCTGACCGACAAGACCTCCATCAGAGACCTTTTCAAAGGCTCCGAAACTATCGAGGATACGGATGATGAGACTGTTCAACTTCAATTTGAGTTTAAGTTTTAATTTTTATTGGACACTAGTGAAAAAATTTAAAGAATTAGAAAAAGTTTGTATAAGAAAAAGAAAAATCTGCATGGACGCTTTGTATTCATGCAGATTTTTTTGCACTTTTGCGGGGAGTGAAGGGGATACGACGACATGAATTTTAGGGGGCATAGTGCCCGATATTTCACTTTAAACTAAATTTTATGTCGTTCGATTTTAAGTATGCAGATCTGCTTGATGACGATGTGTTCAAGCTGGTCTTTGGAAGAGAGTCCACGAAGGACGTGATGATCGAGTTCCTCAATCAGGTCATTCCGGACAGGAAGATTGTTGACCTGGAGTTCATTGACAAGGAGATGCATCCTGTGGAACGTGATTCAAAGGGAGTGGTGTATGACATGTTCTGCAAAACGGACACCGGTGCGAGGATTATCGTAGAGGTGCAGAGAAGAAAGCAGCCGTTCTACCCGGAGAGAGCGCTCTACTACTCTACATTTCAGATTCAGCGTCAGGTGGAGGCCGGGGCTGACACATATGACTTCCTGCCAGTCTATGTCATCAATATCTTGAATTTCAAGATGAGCAACCATGAGGCTTGCACGGATGTCAAGACTGTTTACAGACTGTATGAGGAGACTTCACACAGACTTCTGACCGACAGGGTGACATTTATCTTTATTGAGCTGCCGAAGTTCACGAAATCAATAGAGGAACTTGATGGCAACGTTCTTGAAGGGATGTACTACTGCTTTAAGAATATGGCGATCCTTGATGAACGTCCTAAAGTTCTGACACATCAGATATTCAGTAAAATCTTTGCTGTGTCCGAACTCTACAATATGGATCAGGAAACACGAGAAAAAGTTATACATAAGATGACAACAGAAAGAGATTTGAGAAATCAGATGGCATATGCCCGCCAGGAAGCAATTGAAGAAGGACTCGTAGAGGGCCGCGCTAAAGGTCATGCGGAAGGTCACGCAGAAGGACTCGCAGAAGGCCTTGCGGAAGGTCGTGCTGAAGGTCGTGCTGAAGGACGAGCGGAAGGACTTGCTGAAGGTCATGCAGAAGGACTCGCAGAAGGTCGTGCAGAAGGTCGTGCTGAAGGACGTGCTGAAGGTCGTGCTGAAGGTCGAGCTGAAGGGGACTTGGCTAGGGCTATGAAAGTTGCAAAGGAAATGCTTGCTGACGGCATGCCGGTCGACAAGATATCCAGGTACACAGAATTGACACCTGAAGCGATTGAAGCCCTGAAGGCTTAAGCATCAGCTGCTATAAGCTAATAGCCGCCATTACCAGGTGATGCCTTGGTAATGGCGGCTAATTGCTTTCTGTATGTATTGGGTCAGATTTTTACTCCTCCTCTGACTCGCTGCTCATGCCACTGTTCCAGAACTCATTATAAGAGCCGTTGAAATCTGGGTCAAGAGATACCTTGAATGAACCCTCTGCTGTGAGAAGCTCTCCCACTACGTTGGTTCTCCAGTTACGCTTCATGTATGCGTTAGGAACATTGACAACAAGCTCACCGACCTTGAGCTGGAGGTCAACTGTTGTCTTTCCATCCTGTGAGCCGGCATCTGCAACGAGCACATAGTTCATCGAGATCACCTCATATACTACGCCGTCAACATTGATTGTAGGATACTTTCCGTCGATCTTTGTAGGGAATGCAGTCGCAGGGATCACCACTTTGCCCTTCTCGCCTTCAGCCTCCTCATTAGAAACGAATGAAGTCTCGCCTGTGAAAAGGTTGAGGGTATTTGCAACGTTGGTAATTGTAACCACAGCCTTGTTTTCGAGACCTGTCATGTCAAGGTCAGAAACTGACTCGTCCATGTCTGTATAAATAGAATTCAATTGCTCGAAAAAAGCGCGCAAAAGTAGAGTAAATAATAATAAATTCCAACTAAAATATTCAAAATCATGAAAAACTATCCTGAAGTTCAAGAAAGTATAAACGAGCAGAAGCGGCCGTCCAGTCATAGACTTTCAGCCGCTTCTGCTCGTTTTCAGAATTTTATTCGGTTGGGGGATTGTCCCGGCCGATGCATTATCTTGTTCCGAAGATTCTGTCGCCGGCATCTCCGAGGCCAGGGAGGATGTAGTTCTTTTCGTTAAGTCCTTCGTCGAGGGCAGCGAGATAGATGTCCACATCCGGATGCTGCTCTGTAACGGCCTTCACTCCCTGCGGAGATGCCACCAGGCACATCAGCCTGATCGACTTGTAGCCGTCTTCCTTCAGGCGCTTGATCGCATCGCATGCGCTTCCTCCTGTAGCAAGCATGGGGTCTGTCAGGATCACCAGACGCTCCTTGTTTGCCGGCATCTTGTAATAATAGAATACAGGCTGGCATGTCTCCTCGTCACGATACATTCCGATATGGCCGATTCGTGCCGACGGCATCAGCATGGTCAGTCCGTCCACCATGCCCAGTCCGGCTCGGAGGATAGGTGCGATCACCACCTTCTTTCCGGAGATCTTCGGAGCATTCATCTTCATCAATGGGGTCTCTATCTCTTCGTATGTCAGAGGGAAGTCGCGTGTGACTTCGTATCCCATGAACATCGAGATCTCTTTCAGCAGTTCGCGGAACTTCATTGTCGAAGTGTCCTTCTTGCGCATAATGCTGAGCTTATGCTGTACAAGCGGATGGTCAATGATATGTAATGCCATAATCTGATTTTTTAGTGTTGGATACGCAAATATAATATTTTTAATATAAAGGAGTCATCGTATTCCGCTTAAAAAGGTTATTTTTGTAGGAGTCCATCTATTAGGTCCTTACAAACATAACCCTGACTATATGAAAAAACTGATTGTTTCAGCAGCACTCCTGGCTGTAGCCGGCTGTGCAGGTGTCCCGCAGACTGGCGAAAGGATCGTCACAGGAACAAACCCGGTCATAAGCGGCCAGTTTACAGCAGACCCTACTGCGCGAGTCTTCGAAGGAAAAATCTATATGTATCCTTCTCATGACATCCCGAGCGTGGTGACTCATTCGGACGGCTCTCCATGGTTCAGCATGCCGGATTACCATGTATTCTCTTCAGAAGACCTGACGGAATGGACGGACCATGGAGTCATCCTCAAGCAGGAAGATGTCCCGTGGGGAAAGCCGGATGCATATGCCATGTGGGCTCCGGACTGCGTGTTCAAGGACGGGAAATATTATTTCTATTTTCCGGATGCTCCGGCTTCGGGCATGGGATTCGGTGTCGGAGTGGCTGTCGCTGAAAGACCGTACGGGCCTTTCGTGCCTCAGAAGGAGCAGATAAAGGGCATTTTCGGAATAGACCCTTGCGTGCTTATAGACGATGACGGTACTTCCTATATATATTGGGCCGGTATGGGAATCCGCGGATGCAGGCTGAATGACAATATGCTCGAACTGGATGGGGAGCCGCAGCTGCTGGACCAGAACCTTCCGGCAGGATTCAAGGAAGGACCTTTCGTTTTCAAGCGCGACGGCAGGTATTATCTGACATATCCTTGGGTCAGGGACAACACCGAGACCCTTGCCTATGCCATCGGTGACAGCCCTCTCGGCCCGTTTGAATACAAGGGACTTATAATGAAGGAATCTCCGGTGGGCTGCTGGACCAACCATCATTCCCTTGTGGAGTACAGGGGACAGTGGTATCTTTTCTATCATCACAACGACTATTCTCCTGATTTCGACAAGAACAGGTCAGTCCGCATTGACAAGGTCTTCTTCAATGATGACGGAACCATTCAGGAAGTGACTCCGACCCTTCGAGGTGCAGGTCCGGTCAAGGCTGAATCGGATGTGCATATAGACCGCTACAGCAGCATTGAAGGTGCTTCCATCGCATATCTCGACCCTGCTGACTCCTTCAAGGGGTGGAAGACCGTCTTTTCGCAGTCCGGCGACAAGGTGTGCTTCAATGAACTTGATTTCGGCAGGAAGTCTCCGAAGAGAGTCATCTTCTGTGTGAGGGCTTCCGAAGGAGGCAGGATCGCATTGACAGCAGGAGGGTCAGCGGAGTTCGATGTTCCGGCAACGGATGAATGGAAGGAAATATCCTTCCCTCTGCCGTTCAAGGCCGTGGGGATGAAGGATCTTCAGGTAGAGCTCCTTTCCGGAGGTATTGTGGAATTGGACTGGATAACTTTCAGATAGACTATGAAAAGATTGGCGACTCTTATCGTTATCGGCTTGAGCCTGGTCGGCTGCGGGCCGAAGAACACCTTTGTTTATGAGGGCAACCCCCTTGTGCGTGACAAGTATACGGCTGATCCTGCGCCGATGGTGGCTTCCGACGGCCGTCTGTACCTTTTCTGCGGCCATGACGAATGTTTTGAGGACAGGCCCGGATATGAGGGGAAGTATGGCTTCAACATTACCGAGTGGCTTTGCTATTCGACGGACGACATGAAGACATGGACCGATCACGGAGTCGTGATGAAACCGACCGATTTCAGCTGGGCCGTGGGGGAGGCATGGGCTTCCCAGGCAGTCGAGGGTGCTGACGGCAGATATTATTTCTATGTCTCCACCCAGTGTGGCGATCCGAACTGCAAGGCTGTGGGAGTCGCGGTTTCCGACAGACCCGAAGGACCTTATGCTGATGCCATAGGAAGGCCTCTCATCGTAGATTCCATGACTGACAACGGTCCGCGCGGGTGGTGGAACGATTTCGATCCTACTGTGATGATCGATGATGACGGCACTCCGTGGATGAGCTGGGGTAACGGAACATGTTTCCTCGTGAAGCTGAAGAGGAATATGATAGAGCTCGACGGGGAAATCATGATTCTCCCGATGGAAAACTATGTGGAAGGCCCGTGGCTGTATAAGCGTGACGGACATTATTATAATGTATATGCGTCCATGGGCGAGAAGCTTGAGAGCATTTCATATGCGATGGCGGAGAATGTCGAAGGACCTTGGACATTCATGGGCGAGCTTAGCGGAATGGCTGAGGACAGCTTCACCATTCATCCGGGTGTGATCGATTATAAGGGAAAATCATATCTCTTCTATCACAATTCCATCCTTTCCCTCGACGGATATGGGCCTGCTACCGGCCGCCGCAGCGTGTGTGTGGACGAGCTGATATATAATCCGGACGGAAGCATCCGTCCTGTGATCCAGACAAGGGCGGGTGTCAGTACCGACGATCTTGTGGAGAGGTTTCCGGCTCTTTCGCCTTACTTCAGCACTCCGTCTTCAGATTCCGTCCATCCTGACGGATCAGGTTTTATCCGCCGCTGGCTTCTCCTCGAGCCGATAAGCAAGCCTAATTATACGAATACTGTCTTTGTGGACAGCTACATAAGGCAGAATCTGGATACCGGATGGAATAAGGATGGCTTTGAAATGCCTTCGGACGGACAGAGGGAAGCGGTCGATGATGTGACTCTGACCTGGCATGCGCTTGACAGCAAGCTGTTCAATGTCAAGCTCTACCGCTACGCCGTGGGAACAGGGACCGGACGTTATGGAGCGATTTTCCGTGCCGCCACTCTCATTGATGTTCCGGAAGACCTCGTGAATGTCAGGCTTGCCGTGGGGTCGAATTCCGCTTCAATGTGGTGGATCGACGGTGATGAGGCGCTGATTCTTTCCGGTGACCGCCGCATGGTCATGGACGACGGGGCTTCGAGGAGGCTTACCCTTGGCAAAGGCAGGCATGTGATCACAGGTGCGGTCATCAACGGCCCCGGAATGAGTGATTTCTGTGTCCGCTTGATCGATGAGCAGGGAGATCCTGTGCTTGATTATCAAATCTTGAAATAGACCGGCTGCTATGAAGACATCTGCAAGACTTATTTCACTGGCGGCATTCGCGATTGCTGCAGCATCTGCATCCGCACAGGAAGGAAATCCGTGGATACACGACCCTTCGACAATCATGGAATGCGACGGAAAATATTATACTTTCGGAACCGGAGGCGGAGGACTTATATCCGAGGACGGATGGAACTGGTATCCGGGTGCGGTACGTCCCGGTGGCGGCGCCGCTCCCGATGCTATGAAGATAGGGGACCGCTATCTTGTGGCATATAGTGCCACCGGAGGCGGATTGGGAGGCGGACATGCGGGCCGTGTGCTCACCATGTGGAACAGGACTCTGGATCCTGCCTCGCCTGATTTTGCATATACGGAGGCCATCGAGGTGGCTTCTTCGGAAGTCGATGAGGACTGTGACGCGATCGATGCCGGCCTTTTCATGGATCCTGTGACAGGACGCCTGTGGTGTACCTACGGAACGTATTTCGGTTTCATACGCATAGTGGAGCTTGATCCGAGGACAGGTGCGCGAGTTGAGGGCAACCAGCCTGTGAACATCGCCATCGACTGCGAGGCCACTACTGTCATCTGGCGTGACGGATGGTATTATCTGCTCGGAACTCATGGCACCTGCTGTGACGGCGTGAATTCTACCTATAATATAGTGGCTGGCCGTTCGCGTAAGGTGACAGGCCCGTATGTGGACAATATGGGCCGTGACATGCTCGCCGGAGGAGGAAAGATGGTTGTGTATGCCGATGACCGTCAGTTCGGTGCCGGACATTTCGGAAGATATGTGGAAGACGAAGGGGTCGAGAAGATGTCTTTCCATTGGGAGGCAGACCTTGACCGCAGCGCACGCAGCGTGCTTGCGATCCGTCCGCTTCTCTGGGAGGACGGATGGCCTGTGGCCGGAGACCTTTTCAAGGAGGGGACATATGAAATATCTTCTGTACGAAGAGGGTATGCCCTCGAACTCGCTGTGGATTTTGTGCGTCAGGAACTTCCGCGCAGCTGGTCGTGGAGAATCGACCCGAACGAGCCGGTCGTTTCTTATCCGAATCAGACTCTTGAGGAAGTGGCAGCTGCATGGCCGGATGGAGAGGTCGCCGTACGCATAGGTGACTGGATGAACCGTCCGCATCAGAGATGGACCATAACTGCTGTGCCTCAGGCCGGAGGCTATCTTGGAGGACAGTATTACAGGATAGGCATAGAGGGGACTGACAGAGTGCTCGCTGCTGCTGAAGGTGCGGAGGTGGTTGCAGCTGCTGCATATACGGGTGCTCCCGAGCAGCTCTGGAGGATCGAGCAGCTTACTGACGGATCATATCGTATAATGCCGAAATCCGTTCCTGGCTGCGACTGTGCCTATGTGCTCACATCTGCAGCTGACAGTACACCGACTCTTGCACGGTACAATCCGCAGAGCGACAACTGTAAATGGAAATTCGTCAGGAAGTAATCTCTAATTGCGGTCTTCATCAGCTGCTGAAGCTGACGATTTGTTGTCAATTGTACCGTTCCGGCAAGAATTGCCTTACTTTTCGCCGAACGGTACTTTTTGCTCCTGTGCAGATGCCCGGTCATCCCCGGCTTTCCCTTCCCCTCATCCCCGCTCTTCCTTGTCGTCATCCCCGGCTTGACCGGGGATCTCTTCAAATTCAGATGCCTGTCACTGAAAATATGCATTGAGATACCGTCTTCCGAACCGTTCCTCCATATTTTCTCGATTTTTTACCCGAACGGTATGTAAATAAGTGTTTATTGACGGATTTTAAGCACTGTTCCACCACAAAACAGCAATTATTTGGTGGAACCCTCTCGCGTAAGCTTTCAATGGCTGCTCCGCTTGCTTTGTGCCTTCCCTGTCCATGAAAACAAGGCTTTTGTGGGCAGGATGTGCAGATAACAACTTCAATCCATGGAAACGCGGGTTTTGGTGGACAGAATGCAATTCCCGGCTTTCCTGTCAGTCATTCCCGGCTTGACCGGTGATCTCTTCGGCCATAAAAACCGCCCAATTTCTGGCCGCAAAGCCATTGTGCCATGCGCCAGCCAAGAAAAGCCCCTTATTTCTGGCCATCGCATCATAATGTCATCTCCGTTCCTTCGCATCGTCATCCCTTCCTTTCGCATCGTCATCCCCGGCTTGACATTGATTTCTGTCACTTTATTCTTTCGATTGTCTTTTCAATGGCATCGCAGCCTTCAGGGAAGAGCCTCTCCTTCAGGGCAGAACCTCCGTTATCGATCTTGAACTCAAGCTCTTCTTCAGTTATAGGGTTCACCTGGTAGAAATAGATTGTCTTGCCGCTGGAAAGATCTGCATATTTAAGCATTCCTGGTTCTGGTGCGGGGCAGGTCAGCAATGCATTTCCGTATGGCGCGCTTTCGACTACTTTTTCTCCGCAGCTGATGGTGTGACCGTAGCCGAGCCATGTGTTGCTCCATATCGGGAGTCTTGCCGTGTCCTTGAGCATGCGGAAAGGCCAGTAGTATCTTTCGTCCTCGAGGGACTCCTTGTCGGTCTTCCAGTCTGCAGGAAGGAACATCAGATATTCTGCATATTCCGATATTCCATATGGTATGCGGATGTCATCTTCGATGTTCATCCTGTATGCTCCTGCTCCTATCGTGCACAGTGTGATGTAGTTGCGTTCTTCAGTGGCAGGGATCATCGCGATGTCCACGTGGATGTCGCCGGATGCGATTTCGTGCAGCACATTGTCAAAATCTCCGAAAGTCTCCTGTATATATGCAGAGATCTCGTCCATCTCCTTTTCAGAGTAAAGCATGAGCCTTACGTCATCCTCGGAACTGTTCAGCGCATTGGTCCAGAAATATGCAATCTCCTCTTTCAGTGCCGGGGCATTTTCCGTCATGAGATAGATGGACCTTCCAGCGTCAGTGATGTCTTTTCCTTCCTTTACCTTTGCGGAGATGAAGTTACGGTAGAACCTGATTGTCTCGATGTTCTTCCATTCTGTTATTGAAGTCCTTATGTATCCTCCGTTTTCAGAATATGTGGCCATTTCCCTTATACCTTCCCTTTCGATGACAGGGAATACGGTCGCCTTCCTGTAGGAATTGTATTCCTTGTTTTTCTGAAATGCGAATATTCCTTTGAGTATCAGGACCATGCCTACGGCAATGACGACTCTGTGGACCTCCTCGTTGAGGATGTCAACCAATACAGAGGCCACAATGAAGGCTGCGTAAATGATATTGGCTCTGGAATATGCGAACAGATTGTCATACATCGCCCTTGCAATGTATCTGATCCTTCCCTCCGGGACGGGAAATCTCAAGGCTTCCTCTGCCTTCCGCACTCTGGCTTCAGACAGCTTGTCAAAAGAAAGTTTTTCCATATCAGAAGTGTTATTTCAATTCCTCATATCCGATGTTCTTGAGTACGGCTCTGGCTTCGAGCGGATTGTCTGTGGTGAGCTGGTCCACGCCCATAAGGAACATTTCCTTCATGCTGCTTTCCTTGTTTACGGTCCATACATTCACGCTCATGTTGTGCGCTCTTGCCATATCATACCATTTCCTGTGAACCCTGTAGAGCTCTTTATTGAAGTCTACACCGTTGATTCCTTTCTTTGCAAGTTCTTCCGGGTTCTTGTCCGAGTTGAGGTACTGGACGGTGAATTCAGGGAGTTCCTTTGCCAGGACTTCGCAGATATGCAGGCTGAATGAAATGAACATGACTCTCTCCGGGTCAAGAAGCTCGTGTTCCTTGAGCTTTGCTATGGTCAGTTCCATGAACCTGTCCTCGACCTCGGCACATGAATGAGGTTTCAGCTCGTATACGAGCATGGTTTCTGGGTATTTGCTTCCCTGCTCAAGGTACATGTCTATGGTAGGAATGACCTCTCCGTTCTTGATCTTGAAGTCCTTGAATGTCTCGTACGGATGCTTTTCTATCTTCTTTCCTTCCACATCGCTGTCATGGTAGACGATAAGCACTCCGTCTGATGTCATGTTGACGTCGAACTCGCTGCCCCAGAAGCCTGCCTCCTGTGCACACCTCAAGGCCGCAACCGAGTTCTTTGCATATCCTGCTTCCTCGCAGTTCCAGAAGCCTCTGTGAGCAACGATACCTGATTTGTTCTGCGCATCCGCTACAGACGGCATAAGCAGTCCTGCGACGAGGACGGCGATGGTCATTCCAATTCTTTTCATATCTCTTGTGTGTTGATTTATCTATGTGGCGAGTAATGCTTTTCACCACAAATATAATTATTTTATATGCGTTTATGCAAAAAATATTATCTTTGCCAAGTTGTATCCCTCTGATCATTCAGAGGGGACTGAAACATGTAGAATATTAAAACTTATATAATCATGGTAAAGGTAAATTTGGGAGGCTGCAGCTCCTTTGTAAATGATGCAGATTACAAGGCTTATGTTGAAAAGTCACTTGCGGCTCTTGAGGTACTCGAGAACGAGACAGGTGCCGGAAATGACTTCCTCGGCTGGAAGCATCTTCCTTCAGAGACTCTGAACGGAACTCTTGTTTCGGATTGCGAGGCAATCAGGGATCTCTGGAAGTCAAAGGGTGTGGATCTTGTCGTTGTAATCGGTATCGGCGGATCATATCTTGGTGCAAAGTGCGCTCTCGAGGCTCTTTCACATCAGTTTGCAAAGCAGCTCAAGAACAAGGGCGAGGCTCCTGAAATCGTTTTCGCAGGACAGAACCTTTCAGAGGAGTATATGTGCGAGCTCATGGACCTCGTTCAGGAGAGAAATGCTGCTTGCGTGGTGATCTCGAAGTCTGGTACAACAACAGAGCCTGCTGTCGCTTTCCGTCTCATCAAGAAGTATATCGAGGAAAAGTACGGCAAGGCAGAGGCTGCAGAACGTATCGTTGCGGTTACTGACAAGGCTCGCGGAGCCCTCAAGGGACTTGCTACACAGGAAGGCTACAGCACTTTCGTCATCGAGGACAATGTAGGTGGACGTTTCTCTGTGCTTACTCCTGTAGGAATCCTTCCTATCGTTCTCGCAGGTTTCGACATGAATGCTATGCTTCAGGGTGCTCTTGAGATGGAGAAGGCATGCGCACAGCCAAGTGAGGAGAATCCTGCAGTTCAGTATGCAGCAATGCGTAACGCACTTTACAACCAGGGCAAGAAGATCGAGATCCTCGTTGCATACAATCCTAAGCTTACATTCCTCGGCGAGTGGTGGAAGCAGCTTTACGGCGAGTCAGAAGGCAAGAACGGTCTCGGAATCTTCCCTGCTTCAGTAAACTTCACAACAGACCTCCACTCTATGGGACAGTACATCCAGGACGGTGAGCGTACCCTCATGGAGACTGTGGTTACAGTTGAGAACAGCAACAGATCTATGCTTATCGAGAACGATCCGCAGAATCTTGACGGACTCAACTTCCTTACAGGAAAGCATGTAGAGGAGTGCAACGCAATGGCAGAGCTCGGAACAAAGCTTGCTCATATTGACGGCGGCGTGCCTCAGATCTCACTTTCTATCGAGCGTGTCAATGAGTACAACCTCGGAGCCCTCTTCTATTTCTTCGAGAAGGCATGCGGTATCAGCGGCTATGTTCTCGGTGTGAATCCTTTCGACCAGCCAGGTGTTGAGGCTTACAAGAAGAACATGTTCGCTCTTCTGGGCAAGCCAGGCTACGAGGAGCAGGCAGAGGCTTTGAGAGCAAGACTTTAATCAATTGCAGCTTCGGCTGCATTTATGGCATACCCTTTGCAATTATCTGATCACGGTTAGTTTAGTTGTTAATAATTGGGTTATGGTTCACCTTTCCGGCGGGTTCTCTGCCGGGAAGGTGTTTTTCTTTGAAAATGGGGCGTCCTGGGAGATTGTACGATAAAAAGTTATATCTTTGTATGATGTGTTCATGAGAATAAACAGAGATTATGGAAAAGAAACTATACCCTTTCAAATTTGTTCCTGTGGCTTCGGAAAGGCCATGGGGCGGTCATGCGCTTATTAAGGAACTCGGAAAAGAGTTTGTGAAATGTGATGAGGACGGAAATGAGGTTCCGGTGAGTGAGGATACGCTGATCGGCGAGTCGTGGGAACTCGCGGATATGGGATTCGAGGACTCTGTGATCGCGAACGGATGGCTTGCGGGCAATACAATTGGCGAGCTGATGGATACATATCTTGAAAGAGTGGTGGGTGAGAATGTCTACAACAATTATGGACGTCAGTTCCCGCTTCTGATCAAGTTCCTCGACATCAACGACAAGCTTTCTGTGCAGGTTCACCCGGATGACGAGATTGCCGCTGAAAGGTATGATTCTCTCGGAAAGGCAGAGATATGGTATGTGATGGACGCAAAGCCTGGTGCGAAGATGTACTGCGGCTTCAACAGGGAGGTGTCTGCACAGGAATTCTATGACAGATGCCATGCAGGAACAGTCGAGGAGATCCTTAATGTGATATATCCGAAGAAAGGGGATGTCATATATATCACTCCGGGCACTGTCCATGCCGCTGACGGAGGGCTTCTTATAGCGGAAGTACAGGAATCTTCAGACATGACTTTCCGTCTTTATGACTGGGGCCGTGAGTTCGATCCGGCTACAGCCCGCCAGATGCATCTCGAAGAGGCCATCGATGTGATAGATTACCGTGCGTTCGATCCGGGCCTTTACCGAAAAGGCGCATTGTGGGGCGATGAGGCAACCATGAAGCCATGTCACCCGCACTCATGCGACTGCCATGATGATGAACATGGACATGAGGAGCATCATGCTCATGAAGGGGATGTCGTCGAGACTCTCGTGGAAAGTCCGCAGTTCAATGTCACCAAGCTGAATCTTTCCGATCCTCTCCACATTTATACCGAGCAGTTCGAAAGCTTCATCGTCTACATCTGCATTGAGGGAGCGGCATCCGTGCAGGTTCCTTCTGAAAAGGAGAACGGCGAGTCATATATGGAGAATTATGAGTTTAGGAAGGGAGAGACCATCCTTGTACCGGCAGACATGCCTGATTTCTACCTCGTGCCTCGTGACCGTTCGACAGTCCTTCTTGAGGCTGTGACCCGACCTGCGGAAGCTCTGGACGAGTACATCGACCCTGATACAGAAGCTTTCCTCGAGGATGAGGATTATGAGGGCTTGGAAGATGGTGCCTTTGATGATGACGATGAACCGGCAGGTCCTTCAGGTGCAAGCCCGCTTGGATTCTTCGGCGGACCTGGCCACAGGATGTCGTAGGCATTTAATCGTTTGATATATAATCGATTACGCGTACACGGGTGCGCAAAAATGCTCACCCGTGTATGCGTAAGTCGTTGAATGATAAACATTTGTCTGTAATGGAAGAAGTAAGGATTGATAAATATCTCTGGTCTATCAGGGTTTATAAGACAAGGACTGATGCGACTGATGCCTGCAAAGGAGGCAAGGTCCGTGTCAATGGTGCAGATATAAAGCCTTCGAAGGCTGTCAAGGTAGGGGATATGATTGTGGCCCGCAAGGGTCCGGTCACATATACCTACAAGGTGGTGCAGCTCGTGGACAAGCGTCAGGGTGCAAAGCGTGTTCCTGAATATGCCGAGAATCTCACCCCGGCTGAAGAACTTGCCAAACTCCGTGCTCCGGTCGAGACCTTCTTCCTAAAGAGGGACAGGGGAGCGGGAAGACCGACCAAGAAAGACAGACGCCAGATGGAATCACTGTGGGGCAATCTCAGCTTCGATGTGCCTGACGATATTGCAGAGCGCATGGCACTTGACTTCGGATTCGATGATTCCGAAGACGACTTCATGGATGATGATGAATAAAGGTTCTATTTGAAGAATCTGTCTACTTCCTTCACGGCTTCCGGAAGGGCGAATACCGCTACTCTGTCATATGCCTGAATATGGGTGTCTCCTACGGCGATGAATGAATCGTTGCCGCGGATGAGACCTCCTATGATGGCGTTTTTCGGGAAGTTCATCTCTTTCAGAGGACGTTTTGTGATCTCTGTGTCAGGAGCCACGATGTATTCGAGCACCTCTGCGTCAGTTCCGCTCATATATTTGATGAAGCGCACCTTGTTGCTGAGTGTGAACTTGAAGATCCTTCCTGCAGTGATCAGTTTCTTGTTGATCACAGCGTCCACTCCCATGCTTTCTGCAAGGCGGATATATTCGATATTCTCCACCTCCGCAATCACTCTGGCCACGCCAAGGCTCTTTGCCGCCACACAGGCCAAGATGTTGGTCTCCGAATTGTTGGTCACGGCAACGAACGCGTCATATTCCTTGATGGACTCCTCCAGAAGCATGTCGGAGTTTCTTCCGTCTCCGTTGACGACGATTACATTGCTCGGAAGTGATTCTGAAAGGGCAAGACATTTGGCCTTGTTCATCTCGATGAGCTTTACGGAGTCAAGCTGCTTTGCCATCTGCTGGGCAACCATCTTTCCTATCGGGCTTCCTCCGAGAATCATAACGCTGTTGACCTCGATGTTTCTCTTGCCGATATATTTCATCAGCATGTCCATGCCCTCTCTCTTGGAAATGATGAAGACGAGGTCGTTGTATTTGAATTTTGTATCGAATTTAGGAATGATTGTGGCATTGCCTCGCGCAATGGCTACAACTCGGAATTTGAGACCGTCTGCAGCAGCCACATTACTGAATTCGGCCATGTTCATTCCGATAAGTGGCGAGTCTTCGTCAAGCTTGAAGACTCCGATCTGAAGCTTGCCTCTGGCAAATTCCATCGAATCCATCGACGCGGTCCTTTTGAGAAGCTCGACGATTTCGCCTGCTGCGATCTTTTCCGGATAGAACAGGAGGTCGATGCCCATCTCTGTGAAGAGATATCTGTTTTCATATGAAAGATATTCTTCATTGTTGATTCGGGCAGTCACCTTCTTGCTTCCCATCTTCTTCGCAAGCATGGCGCTGACAATGTTGACATCCTGGGATTCGGAAGGATTCACTGCGATGAAGAGGTCGGTTTCGGCTACTCCTGCATCATGCAGCGTCTGGATTGCCGAAGGATTGCCTTCCACAGTCACGACGTCGGTATTGGCCGAAAGGGCTTCAAGCCTTTCATGCCTTTCATCAATTACTGTGATGTCGTTTGACTCGTTGCTGAGCATCTTCGCCAGATGCGAGCCGACCGCACCGGCTCCCGCGATTACAATCTTCATGTCCTAAAAATTATAAAAGTCCTTTTCCCTGATGCTTCCGAAGATCTTCTCTCCCTTCAGTATGGATTCAAGGATGATCCATTTCCTATATATTCCTCTGACCTTTGCATTCCTGTTGCGCAGATAGTCTGCGACAGCCTCTTTGTCTGTCCTGACTATGAGTGAGGCACTGTCCCTGTGGGCTTTCATCACAGACCTGAAGCAGTCTGTGCGCAGGGTCGCAAGGTATACGGCTGCCGACATCAGGTCGAGGCATTTCCTGAAACGGATCCTCCTGATCGCCTTTCTCCATCCTTTTCCTGCTGCCTTCTCCGGTGACATCCCCGCATTCATGTATCCAAGGGCGAATGTCCTGGCCAGGTTGTTCTCCAGCATCATCAGGTTGTTCCTGAAGTTGAGGTAGAGCTTGAAAGGGGATGAGGCCGGCAGGGTGCCTCCGCCTATGTGATATACGGTGGATTCCGGCACTATGCACACCCTGTATCCTTCAAGCTGCATCCTCCAGCAGAGGTCTATCTCTTCCATGTGGGCGAAGAATCTGTCATCCAGCCCTCCCAGCTTTCTGTAGACTTCGCTCCTGACCATCAGGCAGGCTCCTGTAGCCCACATCACATCTGCAGGAGAGTCATACTGCCCCTTGTCAGTCTCAAGTCTTTTCAGAACTCTTCCGCGGCAGAAAGGATAGCCGTATCTGTCGAGATATCCTCCGGCAGCTCCGGCATATTCGAATTTCTCCCTTTCCTGGTAGCTGTGCAGCTTTGGTGCGCATGCACCGCATTCCGGATGGCCTTTCATCCACTCTATGAGCGGTTCAAGCCATCCGTCGGTAACTTCAATATCAGAATTTATAAGCACGAAGAGGTCCGAGTCTATCTGGTCGAAAGCTCTGTTGTAGCCGCCTGTGAAGCCGAAATTCTTTTCGAAGACAATTGTCCTGACCTCCGGAAAGAGCTCCTTCATCACTTTAAGCGAGCCGTCTGTCGAGGCATTGTCCGCTACGATCACCTCGGCGCCTTCAACTGCCTCTACAGACTTCAGAAGACCCGGAAGAAGATCCTTAAGGAATCCTTCCGTGTTCCAGTTCAATATGACTACAGCCGTCTTCATGCATTCTTCATCTTAATGACATCCGCATCCGCAGTCTCCGTCGTGCTCCTCGCCGCAGTGACCGCCACCGCATCCACCGCAGTCACCGTCGTGGCCGTGGCATCCGCCGCATCCGCAAGAGTGTACATATTCTCCGTGAAGGCCTTCGGTAAGCTCCTTTTCAGTAGCTTCGCGTACTGTGAGCACTTCGCCTGTGAAGTGAAGGGTCTTTCCTGCCATCTGATGGTTGAGGTCCATCTTCACTGAATCCTCGCTCACTTCGAGCACCACTCCAGGGATCACGCCACCCATGCTGTTCATCATAGGGATGGTGTTGCCGGGTACGAGCAGATCCTCGCGGACCTCGCCGTTCACCTCGAACGCAGCCTTCGGAAGATCGATGATTCTTGACGGGTCAATCTCGCCGTATGCATCAGCTGGAGCGAGTGTGATGTCAAATCTGCTTCCTGGTTCCATGCCCTCGATATGAGCCTCGAGCTTTGGCAGGAGGCTGCCTGTGCCGTGGATGTAGTCAAGAGGTCTTTCCTTTGTAGTATGGTCGACAACCTGTCCGTCGACTTCGAGTTCGTAGCAGAATTCCACTACCTTGTTCTGTCCGATTTTCATTTTTTATATGCTTTATATTAGTTTTACTTTCATTATCCCGAGAAAGCGACGCCCTCGAATGCCAGGGTCGGTATCTGCCATCTTGAGCTTTCCCTTGCATCGCTTCCTGCAGCTATGAGGCTGTTCCACAACTCTTTGATATTGCCGGTTATCAGCATTTCCCTGACAGGGTGAGTGATTTTTCCTCTGCTGAATGCGAAGCCTTCTATTCCGAATGAGAAGTCTCCGGTCACTGGGTTGCAGTTTCCTCCGTTGAATCCTGACACGAGGATTCCGTTGCCGCACAACTTCAAAATATCTTCCAAAGATACTCCTTTTTCCTCTGTCTGCAAGTCTCTTCCTTCCACATATGGCATGAGACATGGGCGCGAGATGTCCTCTATGGTTGCAGGAATGCCCATCTTTTCCGACATGTAGGTGCTTGTGAAGTATTGTCTTACCACTCCGTTCTCTACGATAGGGGCATCCTTTGTGGCCACTCCTTCCGTGTCGAAGAGTCTCGATCCGTTCTTTCCCGGTGTCCTTGCCAAGTCCATCAGGGTCATTCCCTCATGGAAGACCTTCATGCCCTCCGATCCTTCGAGGAAGGACATCTTCTGCTGGATCGCTGATGAGTTCAATGCTGATATGACCGGTGATACGAGGCGCGAAGCGACTGTGCTGTCCACTACCATTCTGTATCTTCCGCTTCTGCGCTTTTTCGGGCCGATCTGCCTTACGGCTCTTTCAAGGGCCTTCCTGCCGCATCCTTCCAGATCTATGTCAGCAAGACGCGGAGTGCTCTGCCACCAGAATCCGCTGTATTTGCATCCTTCTGCATCCTCTATCGTCATTTCCGAGAATGTTCCGAATGCGGTCTCTGTATGTCTTCCCTCAAATCCTTGTGAATCAGCAGTGTAGCTGTCGTCAATCGTGCATGAGAATTCGCATTCTTCAGAAATGAGTGTGAAGTTGCTGTCTTCCTTTCTTATATCTTCGAATATGCTCAATCGGCAGGCGTGTTCCAGCCTTGTGTCTGCGTCAGTGTCCTCGTAGCTTTCGTCATATAGTCCGAGTTCACGGCCGGTCAGTGCGTCCTTGGCCGTCCTTTCCGGATCGGGAAGTCTCCTGCAGAGATCTTCCCCGAGCATCCTCACCATTCCCACAGCTTTTTCCACGAAGTCTTCAAGGTCGCTTTTCTCCAGCCTGTTCGTTGAGAATGTTCCGTATCTGCCGTCGGCATAAATATATATGTAGACAGACCTGTCAGATGAATGCGTCACCTTGTCCAGTTCGCCGTTGAGCACGGTATATGAATCTGTCGTGCATTTGTTCAGATATGCTCTCGCAGCACTTGCCCCGCAGCTGACAGCATGGCTTATGCAATGTCTGGCGAGATCGATTTCTATTTCTGTGATCATTTTCCTTTCAATTTATGATACATGAATTATTCGCCTCCCACCGTAAGGCTGCCTATCAGTACTGTAGGCATTCCGCATGAGACCGGTACGCTCTGTTCCTTGCCGCATGTCCATGTGCCGTTGTCTATCTTAAGGTCGTTTCCTACGGCCAGGATGTCAGACAAGGCCTGCGGGCCGTTTCCGATTATGTTGATATCCTTGACCGGAGCGGTCAGTCTTCCGTTTTCTATCAGTCTTCCGCTCTTAACGAAGAAGGTGAAGTCTCCCTCTCCGATCTTTACCTGACCGTTGGAGAACTCATCCACATAGATTCCTTTCTTCACTGAAGATATGATTCCTTCCGGATCAGCGTTGCCGTTCTCCATGTAGGTCGCCCTCATCCTCGGGATAGGATTGTAGCGGAAATTCTCCCTTCTGCCGTTTCCGGTAGGAGCCACTCCGTACCAGCTGGCGCTGATCCTGTCGTGGAGATATGAGCATAAGACGCCGTCCTTTACCATGTACGTCTTTTCCGATGGCACGCCTTCGTCGTCGTAATTTCCTGATCCTCTGTTGAATGCGATGGTTCCGTCGTCTACTACGTCCACGCCTTCCGGACATATCCTCTTGCCCATCTTGTCAGAGAAGATGGACTGTCCCTTTCTGTTGAAGTCGGCCTCAAATGCATGTCCCATGGCCTCGTGGAGGAGGATTCCTGATGCTCCGGCTCCCATGACCACGCTCATCTGTCCGCCTTTAGGCCTTATGGCTTCGAAACGCTCGTCTATGCCTTTCACTGCGTCCCAGGCCAGTTCTTCTATCAGAGCCTGACTTATGAGTTCTGCTCCCATTCGGAAGCTTCTCGATACGCTTCTGTTCTCCGTCTTTCCGTTCTGCTGGAATACTGCAGTGGCTGAAACGCTTCCCATAGGGCGTGTGTCGCATGTCAGCTCTCCGAGAGAATTGTACATCATCACATCCGTAACGGAATCAGAGAGCCTTATTATGACCTTGACGATTCTTTCGTCTTTTGCGAATATCGCCTTTTCAAGTTCCTTCAGGAAGGGGAGGAAGGCGTCAGCGCTCTTCTCTCTCCAGCTGTCCGCGCAAGGATAGAGGTCGTTTTTCCTGTCTGTCACGGCCTTGTATTCCCTGCCTGCCGCTTTCGAGCCTATCGCAATTGCGGCTGCAGCCTTTGCCGCGCTTGTCATATCCTGCATATCCGTATTCTCCGAATATGCATATCCTGTCTTTTCTCCCTTCAATACCCTTATTCCGACTCCGAAGTCCGTATGGAAGCCTCCGGAAGATACCACTCCGTCTTTCAGAAGGAGGTTGAAATATGTAGTATGTTCAAAATACAGGTCGCTGTAGTCGCCTCCGTGAGCCAGTGCTGTTGCTGCAAGAGTCTGCAGCTGCGCCTCCGAGACTTTGAATATATTCAGATAATGATTTCTGTTCATGTCAGCTGATTATAGGGACAGAATCTCTCCCGTCTCTTCAATTATCTTTTTCCTGTTGTCCGCTATCTCCTTGATCTTTGCATATGTCGCCTCGTCCCTGATGTTCAGTATCTCATCCTTCGAGCCTTCCGCAATCACACGGAACGGAATCTGCGAATTATCTGCCAGAATCCATCTCTCGCATATCGGAGCATATGAGTTGAAGAAATAATAGATTCCTACATGATACCTTCTTCTTATCGTCTCTTCCGGTATGTCATGTCCTCCTGCCTCGACCCTTGCCTTTACCCTTTCAACAGCCAGGTCCGGCGAGTTCAGCCAGAAATACAGCAATGTCACCGTATACCCTGCCGCCTGCGCCATCTTTGCCGTCTTCAGCAATGTTCTTGTAGCCAAAGTGGTCTCCACAGCAAAATCCTTCTGCTTTCTCAACAGATATCTGATTTTCGTAATCATATACCTGCTTGCCTGTATCGATGCCTTTGACGGGTCAAAAGGTGACAATCCCTTTGCAAATTCATCCGAATTCACAAATTCCCTGCAGTCCAGCATTTCCGGAAGCAGTGAATATGAGGCTGTTGTCTTGCCGGCGCCGTTGCAGCCTGATATTATATATAATCTCGGCATAGTGTTAAAATTTATAAATTGTGCGATAACTGCGTTGCTGCTCGTCTCCCAGATCCTCACAACCGGAAGGTTGCTCCGGTCACTCCGTAGCCGAAGAGGGCGAAGTCGCCCCGGCATGGATCTTCGGGCCATATTTCCCTGAATGCATCCGTGATCTCCTGTGCAGTGACGATGTCCTTCTGCTTCCTCGCAGTAAGTCCCAATGCACTGGCCTGACTGTACACATGCACGTCAAGAGGTAGAATCAGCTTCGTCTTGTCCGAAGCTTTCCATACTCCGAGATCGACCTTGCCGTCGTCACGGACCATCCATCTGCGCATCATGCTGATCTTCTTGTTCGGTGCCTTTCGGTCCTCCTTCTGTCCGAAGACCCTGACCCTGAATTCCGCATCGGAAAGTCCTTCAAGCGTATCTGTTTCCGAATAAAGTGCCTTCAGCCTTCCGCATATGGCAGCAAAGTCGCTCCACTTTATCGTGCGGTGCATGCTGGCATTCTCGTCGCGGTATTCGCCGTTCATCACATATTCATATGGCTTCCAGCACATTTCGTCAAGCATCCTGTTGCAGTCCCTCACGATCATTGCCCGTCTTCCCCATGCGAGGTGAGCCGCCAGCAATGCGGAAATCTCTACATCTGCCAATACGGCTTCTCCGGACTCGTATCTCCGTGCGAAGTGGGTCGGAAAGATTATGGGGTCTTCCTGGAAATATTTCGGGTCATTATACTCTTCAGCCCACCCGATCAGGGTCTCTTTCAATGTCTGGTCCATATTCTTGCAAATATAATAAAAATCTTATCCCATCTTTTCGCTACCGTGTTTTTTATAAAAAAAAGACCGGCGCACATTGTGGCCGGTCCATATGCTGATCCTTGCGGAGTCTTTATTCTGTTGCAGACTCGATGCGCTTCATGTTAGCGAACATGAAGACGCCGGCGATGACGCATATGATGATGAGCACTACCCATACGGTCCAGAGCGGAACCCTCATCCAGAGGAGACCAGGTATTGATACGAGGTAGTTGCCTATGGCTGTAGCCGCGAACCATCCTCCCATCATCATACCTTTGTACTTCGGAGGAGCAACCTTCGATACGAATGAGATACCCATAGGGGAGAGGAGAAGTTCTGCGAATGTGAGCACAAGGTATGTGCTGATGAGCCATGAAGGCGATACGAGATCAGGGCTTACTGTTCCACCGAGTGCCTTTGGAGACTGAAGTCCGAATGAGGCAAGGGTGAGGATGAGGAAGCCGGCAGCTGCCACAAGCATTCCGAGTCCGATCTTGCGTGGTGCAGAAGGCTCCTTGCCATTCTTTGCGAGTGCGCCGAAGATAGCGAGGGATACCGGAGTAAGTGCTACCACATAGAATGGGTTGAACTGCTGGAAGTCTGAAGGCTGGATGTTCACTGTACCCGGCATTCTCATGTAAAGTGCTGCAGCAATTGCCCAGAGGACGATAGTGATAGCGCCTGAAGTGATTTTTGATTTCTTTGTCTCCGCCTGGAATACATTGAAAAGCGTATATACTGAAACGGCGATAAGGGCGAGGCACCAGATGTTGAAGCCGATCCTCAGGCCGCCTGCCACGCTGCTGGCTGTGTAGTCACGAGCAAAGAATGTCATTGTCGCACCGTTCTGGTGGAATGCCATCCAGAAGAAGATAACAACTGCGAATACGAAAACAAGTGCTCCGATGCGACTCTTTGTCTGGGCTGGTGTAAGCTCGACCTCTGCTGCAGGATTTGCTGCCTTTGCCTGCTTTGCGTTTACATCTGCGTGCCTGAACCATGATCGGCATCCGTAATAGATAAGCACTGAAAGGATGAGTGAAACGCATGCTACTGCGAAACCTCCGTTATAAGCTGTAGAGAGTTTCTCGATATAGAATGGTGCGAAAGCGCTCATGTCCATGCCTGCTGCACCTGGCATTGTCGCTGCGATACCCTCGAGGTTGGCGAGGTTCTCCGGAGTTATGGTGCCGTTCATTACCTGATGTGCAAGGGCAGGAACATTTGCGTTGTAGAAGAGTTCATACTTGCTGAGCGACCAGTTTGTCATGGCCTTTGCCATTGAAGGTGCGAACATCGAACCTACGTTGATGGCCATGTAGAAAAGACTGAACGCGGCGTCACGCTTTGCGGAGTATTTAGGGTCGTCGTAGAGGTTGCCTACCATTACCTGAAGGTTACCCTTGAAGAGACCTGTACCGATGGCGATGAGGGTGAGGGCTCCGAACATCATGATCTTGCCTGTCATGTCTGCAGCTGTAGGTACTGCAAGGCAGAGATAGCCGAGGAACATTACTCCGATACCGATGGTCACGCACTTTCCATATCCGATCTTGTCTGCGAGGATACCGCCGAAGAAAGGCATGAAGTATACTCCGGCGAGGAAGATCGAGTATATCTGTGTCGCCGCTGCTGCGCTGAAGCCGAACTTCGCCTGTATGAAAAGGAGGAAGATCGCCAGCATTGTGTAATAGCCAAAGCGCTCACCTGTGTTGGCGAGCGCGAGGGCAAATAGTCCTTTAGGTTGTCCTTTGAACATATTTGTGAGATTTTATATTATGCTGTTACTTTTTCAAGCCACTTGACCATACCGAACATAACTCCCATCGATATGAAGCATACCACTGCAAACACTGTCCAGCACTGCCAGATAGGCCATGCGTTGTACATGAGCGGGCCGAGGAAGAGGAAGAGGTTTCCGATGGCTGTAGCACCGAGCCAGAGTCCCTGGCAGAGTCCGAGCATGCTCTTCGGAGCAACCTTCGATACGAATGAAAGTCCGAGAGGAGAGATGAAGAGCTCCGCAACTGTAAGGAAGAAATATGTCGCGATGAGAACCCACCAGTGTGCCTTCTGCGCCATCTGCTCTGCGATAGGAAGGGCCTTGTATTCCTCTGCTGAAGGGTAACCCTTGAGGATTGAGAATACTGTAAGGAATATGAAAGCGAGACCTGCGATGAACATACCGATACCGATCTTCTTTGGAGTAGAGATCTCCTTTCCGCGGCGTGCGAGAGCGGCGAAGATGGCCATGATCACCGGAGTGAGCACGATCACGAAGAATGGGTTGATTGCCTGCCATACTTCAGGAGCTACTGCCGAAGAATCCACGAAGTCACGTGCGAAGAATGAAAGCGACATACCGTTCTGGTGGAATGAGAACCAGAAGAAGATCACGATGCCAAGTACTGCGAAGAGAGCGTAAAGACGCTGCTTGATTTCCTTTGCCATTGCGGCCTTTTCCTCTGCTGTATATTCAACGCCCTTTACGGCCTCCTTCTTTGCAGGAGTAGGGAACTTCTTCTGTGAAGCGAAGAAGATCACCAGCGAGATGCACATTGCAGCGACAGAAGCGATGAACGAGTAGTGGATACCCTCGTTGAAGATCTGGAGGTAGTTCTGGCATGAAGCCGCCATCTCTGCGATGTTACCGCCGGCTGCAGCCATCATTGTGTTGAGGTTCTCGAGAGCCTGTGCACCCATTCCTGCAGCATCGTTGATGAACTGGTGGCAGAGTGCAGGGAGCTGTGCGTTATAGACCATTCCGTTGGTTTCGAGCCACCATGAACGGAGGAGAGGTGCCACGAACGGAGCGATGAGACCACCGACATTGATGAACACATAGAAGATCTGGAAGCCTGAATCGCGCTTGTCCTTTGCTTCTGCGAGTGCCTGCGGGCCTTTCTTTGCCGCTTCTGCCTCGAAGTTGTCATACATCTGTCCTACGATTGCCTGGAGGTTTCCCTTGAAGAGACCGTTACCGAAGGCGATGAGGAAGAGTGAGAAGCATGTGAGTGTGAGGAGCCAGCCTGTGTTTCCTGCTGTTGCGAGGATAGGAATCGAGAGAATCACATATCCGCTTGCCATCACGATGAGGCCGGCCTTGATGGTGCCTTTGTAGTTCTGTGTGCGGTCAGCGATGAGACCACCTACGAGGCTGAGCAGGTAGATGCCTGCATAGAAGAATGAGTAGATAGTGCCGGCTGTACCTTCGCCGAGACCGAACTTGGAGCAGAGGAACAACACGAGAACGGCGTTCATGATGTAGTAGCCGAAACGCTCTCCCATGTTGCTGAGAGCCGCTGCCAATAGACCTTTTGGATGTCCTTTAAACATAAATGAATTGGTTTTTATTAGTTGTTATGATTGTTGTCATGTTTTATCCCGGCCTTTTCCAAGGCACAATCGCGCAAATATACGAAATTAATTTTGAAGCTAAAATATCGGAAATCAACAGGAAAATTGATATATTTGCTTTTTGTGAACCCCAGCTGTTGCAAGACCGGGTCGTTCTGATCTTGCAGATGGCATCTATGCGCTTGATTATGAAATCTTTGCTTGTAAATATCGTGCGTGGGATAATGGTCGTGCTCTCATGGCTTCCTCTTCGCTTTCATTATTTCATGGGGGATATCCTTTCGTGGGTTGTCGGTAAGATTTTTCATTATCGATACAGTACTGTCATCGTGAATCTGTCGAGGTCCTTCCCTGACAGGAAGTACAGGGAGCTTGACAGGATCGCTGCAGACTTCTACCGGCATTTCGGTGAAATATTTGCAGAGGCTGTCTGGTTTGCCGGTGCCAGCTACAGAAAGCTTTACGACAGCGGAATAGTCACTGTGACCAATCCGGAGGAGATCAATGATTATTTTCTCTCTGCTCCGAGCATGACTGTCTTGAGCACACATTGCGGCAACTGGGAACTTATGGGTGGTTTCCTCGGCTATAGAACGTCAACCGGGGAAAAGGTTGCGATAGAGGAAGAGGATATTCAGGTCGTATACAAGAAACTCTCCAGCGAGGTCTTCAATGAAGTGTTCAAACGCAACAGGGTTGCACCGCTTGAAAAAGTCGGAACCGAATGCGAGGTCGAGTCATCGAATATACTCCGTCAGTCCATCAGGCAGAAAGACCAGAGAAAGGTTTATATATATCCTACCGACCAGTGCCCTTACTGGAAAGCCGGCAGACATCCGATAGGTGAATTCATGCATCAGCAGACTGATGTGATGCTTGGCAGTGTGGGCATAGCATGCAAGCTTTCGCACTCGGTCATGTATATGAAGATGAGGCGTGTGGAAAGAGGTAAATATGAAATGACGCTTATCCCGATATGCCGTGATGCTTCAGCAATGACGCCGGAGGAGCTCATGAGGAAGTATTATGACCTTCTTGAGGAGGAGATTAACGAGACCCCGGGCAACTGGCTGTGGACTCACAGAAGATGGAAATGATTAAATGAATTGAATATGAAAATGAAATTTGGATTTATTGCGGTAATGCTGCTTTCAGTCATGCCTTTCATGGCCTCTGCACAGAAGAATTCAGATCCGGAAGGTCATCTGACATATTCTCTGCCGACTACGGTGATCGCTATCGAGGTGGATGCTGTGCAGGAAAGATTCTATGCCGGCCCTTATGCAAAGTTTGCCGAGAAGTATCTTGGCATAAAGCCTCGTCTGAAGGATGAATCAACTATCCAGCTGACGCAGGTCAGGATGACATCCATGGTTGAACCCGACCAGACAAGGCGCTACAGCATTCTTGCTGGCAAGGGTATGGAGAACACTCCTCTCCTCAAGCTTTCTTCCGGAGGATTCGTGACATTTGCTGACGGAAAGTATGCGGAGCAGGCGGTATGGCGTTTCCCGACAGATGACAAGGGTGATTTCTCAAACAAGGCCGTGTCGTCCAATCTGACTTCCGGATCTGCTACATTATATAAGAAGGAAGGAAAGGAATCTGCTTACAATCGCGTTGCGATCCAGCAGAACATGGTTGTGGAGAAGACTCTTGAGCAGAAGGCTGCGGAGACTGCCGACATGATCCTCAAGCTTCGCAGGCAGCGTCTCCAGATCGTTACCGGAGATACTGATGCCACTTACAGCGGAGAGGCCATGGGTGCTGCCATTGATGAGCTTACAAGACTTGAAAACGAGTATATGACGCTTTTCACCGGTTATTCGGAGAGTCAGCCGCAGCACATGATGTTCGAGGTCATTCCTGATCCGGCAAAGGAAAATCAGCTTTATGTGGCCTTCCGTATGTCAGAGTCCGGAGGACTTGTTCCGGCAGACAATCTTTCAGGAAAGCCTGTGCTGATGGAGATTGTTCCGCAGCCTTTCGCACAGCCGGAAACTGCACCGGCTAAAAAGTCAAAGCCAGTTCCTGAAATACATTACAGGATTCCTGCCGCATGTACGGTAAGACTTCTTGACGGTACTTCTCTTCTTCTCCAGAGCAGAATGCCTATCTATCAGCTCGGTCAGGAAAGCTCTATACCAGCTGATATGGTGATCAATTAGAAATACAATTAATAACATAGAAAATTATGAGCATCAGAAATCTTGATCCACAGGTTGTGTGGAAAAATTTTTATGAACTTACGCAGATTCCTCGTCCGTCAAAGCATGAGGAACTTGCTGTGGAGTATATGTATAACTGGGGTAAGTCTCATGGTCTTGAGACAATCAAGGATGAGGTTGGCAACATAATCATGCGTAAGCCTGCAACTCCTGGTTGTGAGAACATGAAGGGAGTTATACTTCAGGGACATATCGATATGGTACCGCAGAAGAACAGTGATACAGTACACGATTTCCTCAAGGATCCTATCCAGACATGGATCGACGGTGACTGGGTAAGAGCAAAGGGTACGACACTCGGAGCCGATAACGGACTTGGTCTTGCAATGGCAATGGCTGTTCTCGAATCAGATGACATCAAGCATGGTCCTGTCGAGCTCCTCTGTACTGTGGACGAGGAGACTGGAATGACTGGAGCTATGGCTCTCAAGCCAGGTCTTCTTAATGGAGATATCCTTATCAATCTCGACTCGGAGACTGAAGGCGAGCTTTATATCGGATGTGCCGGCGGTCTTGATGCGTCTGCCCATGATACATATGTTCCTGCACCTTGTGACAAGTCTTGGGAGTGCTGGAAGCTTGAAGTGAAGGGCTTCAAGGGAGGACACTCGGGAATGGATATTGTACTTTACAGAGGTAATGCCAACAAGATTGCAGCCCGTATCCTTTATGCACTTATGACTTATGCGGATGTGAAGCTTGGTGATCTTGACGGCGGTACATTGAGAAATGCTATCCCTCGTGAAGCGTTTGCGACTGTCTATATTCCTTCAGACAAGGTTGAGCAGGCAAAGGAAATATTCGAGAAGTTCACAGCTGCCATCAAGATGAAGCATGCCGGTACCGATCCTGATTCAATATTCACTCTTAAGCCTTGCGAGTGCGTGGAATGTGAATCATGCATGTGTGTGCCTGATGCGGACGCTCTCAGATATCTGCGTGCGATTCTTGCATGTCCGGACAGCGTCAAGAGAATGAGTAACGAGATTGCAGGTCTCGTTGAATCTTCAAACAACCTTGCGATGGTGAAGATCGCTGATGGTGAATTCTCTGTGAAGACACTTATGAGAAGCTCTGTTGAAATCTCAAAATATGTCCTTTCACAGAAGTTTGAGGCAGTATTCTCGCTTGCGGGCATCGAGACCACATTTACCGGTGGTTATTCAGGATGGGCTCCTAACCCTGATTCGACTATCCTTACTACAATGAAGAGAGTATATAAGGATCTTTATGGCAAGGAGCCTGCAGTGATGGCAATCCACGCTGGTCTCGAGTGCGGTATCTTGAGCGGAGCTTATCCACATTGGGATATGATTTCATGCGGACCTACACTCTTGAGCCCACATTCACCAGACGAGCGTGCCAACATCCCTTCTGTTGCAAAATGCTGGGAATTCCTTAAGGCAGTTCTTGAAAACATCCCTGTGAAGTAATTCCGGAGTCAATATTAAAGCAAGAGTGACTGATCTGTATCTGCGATCAGTCACTCTTTTTCAGGAGATATGTCTGTATCTCGTTCCGGAATTTATCTTTATTGCGTGCTCCTACGGTTATTACAGGTTCTCCGCCGTCTGCCGGTATGTAGAGGATGGCAGGGATCGAACTTATTCCGAAAGCTTGGGCAAGACCTCTTTCCTTGTCGATGTCAACCTTGTATATGACTATCTTGTCCTTGTATTCGACTGCAAGTTCTTCAAGTATCGGGGTGATCCTCTGGCATGGACCGCACCACGAAGCCGTGAAATCTACGATTGCCGGTCTGTCCCCGAGATATTTCAGGCCTTCCGCATCCATGTCGTATACTTTTTCGTCGAATTGAGCTGCATCCAGTTCGGCAACTGCTTGAGGATGTGTGCCTTTGACATCCTTCTTTTCATTCTGTGCACCCGCATTTCCGCAAGCAGTCATGAGGAGGATGGCTGTCAAGGCTGATGTGAATGTCTTATAGAACTGTTTCATATCTTTCTTCATTTTATTTATGACAAGGTCTGTTGACATCAGATTGCAAATCAAATCGGATGCCAGCCGGACTCTCGTGTCAGAATATCAGCTTGAAGTCGTACATGTCGTTTTCGCAGTATGACGCCCTGAATGCGGCAGATCCTTCGTCTTTGGATGCGAGTAATCCGGCAGGGGCAAGCTCTACCGCTACGAAATCTCCTATCCTTAATGAGGTAAGCATCGAAGCCTTGCAGATGGCCTCCTCGAGCATTTCCTTCAAAGAAGCTGATTTTTCCGCACGGGTGCTGTCAAAGATCAGCTCATTGTTCTTCCTTACTTCATATGCCCCCATTTCGCTCTCCAGTGTTTCCTTGCTGAAGAGAGGAGAGGGGAGGAGGGAGGTGTGGTCAGCGCATGAGGTGAAAGCCGCTTCGTTGTTTCCTCCTTCAGTGTGGCAGTACAGAAGGGCTCCGAAGCTGAATGCATCGTAATATCTTGAAACGAATTTCGCCCCTATGCATTTGCCTGCTTTACTGATGCGTACGAATACGATCGGAGTCCAATGTATCTCATTAACACACTCGGGAGAGTAGAAATCCTTGTTTTCTCTCTCCCAAGTTGTATCTGGACGGCAGTAGCAATGGCTGCTGCCGTATGGCTTGACAATAATGTTCATCTCTTATCAGTCTTCTTCCGGAGCAAACAGGCTGCCTAGCTCTTCAAATGGTGTATAACCTTTTGTCCTCGGAACAAATGTGGCAGGCTTCTTCCTTTCTGCGACAGATGCTTTCTTCTCGGCTTCATATTGTGCCTTGAGGCTTGCGAACTGGCGTTTGGTGTCTAAAGTGAAGTCGCCGTTGTCTATCCATGCGAAATATGAAGGCTCGCTGAAATACACCTCTCTCGCAGTCTTGCCCTTATGTTTTCCGAAGCTTATCACCGGCTCGTTCTTGTCGTTGAGAATAAGTCTTCCTGCATAGTCGACGGTCTTCTGCTTGGTAGAGAATTTCGCAAGCTTGTCCACGTCGTTCTCAATGCGGGGGTCATCCTTGTATCTGTCAAGCTGTCCCTTGAGCACTTCATAGGTGGCAAGGGTGTCGGCTTCCGCTGCGTGGGCGTTTTCCAGCTCAAGTCCGCAATAGAAAAGATATGCCGCCTTGAGTGTACGTGGCTCCATCGCGTGGAATATATTCTGCACATCAACCATTTTCATCGCGTGGAGATCGATCTGCAGCTGCTTGTCTGTAAATCTGCGTACCCTCTCGATCTCTTCGGCAAGCATCGGAAGGTCGAACTTGGCTGAATTGAATCCTGCAAGATTGCTGCCTTCAAGCCATGCTACCACCTCATCAGCGATCTGATAGAATGTAGGTTCTCCTGCAAGATCTTCCAATGAGATGCCGTGCACTGCCTGTGCTGACGGATTGATGGGGCGAAGACAGTTCTTCTCGTAGTCCCAAGGCCTGACTCTCCAGGTCTTGATCCTTTGTTCGCCTCCCGGCAATATCTTTACGAAACACAGCTCTATGATAGAATCGGAAGCTATGTTCAGACCTGTACTTTCTATATCAAAAAACAATAACGGCTTTTCGAGATTCAGTTCCATATGTCAATCAAGGCAAATGTCTTAAGAAATCATGATCGGCATGATGATACCGCAGATCTTTTCGCTGTCTTCCTCTTCCTCTGCAGGAACCACAAGGGCAGCTCGCTTGCTGTCAAGGAACTTCATGACGAGCTCGCCGCAGTTCATGTTGGAAAGGATTTCGATGATGAACGGTGACTTGAATCCGATTGTCAGGTCTTCGCCGTCATACTGGCACTGAAGTGTCTCGTGTGCTGCGATGGAGAATCCGAGGTCCTGTGCAGAGATCATGAGATTGCCACTCCTGAGGTCGAACTTGATATGGTTTGAAGCCTTGTTCGAGCACACCGACACGCGTTTTACGGTGTTGAGGAGCTGGACTCTGTTTATCTTGAGGATGTTCGAGTTGTTCTGCGGGATGACATCGCGGTATTTCGGATATTTGCCCACTACGAGACGGCAGATTACCATGGTAGCTCCGAATCTGAACACTGCATTCTTTGAATCGAATGAGATCTCGACTGTTTCTGCATCCTTGCCGATGATGGCCTTGAGGATGGCTGCAGGCTTCTTGTGAAGGATGAATGATGCCTTTTCAGAAGCATTCACATCTGCAGTTGTGTAGCAGATGAGCTTATGTGAGTCGGATGCCACAAGTGTTGTAGAAGAAAGGTCGATGTCGAAGAGGATACCGTTCATTGCAGGACGGATCTCGTCGTCAGCTGTAGCGTAGATTGTGCTTGCGATACCCTCTACGAGGCTCTGTGCCGGGAACTGGAGGGTCACTGCTGTGTCGTCTGTGCCGGTGATCTCCGGATAGTCTTCTGCAGGGAAGTAAGGGAGGGTGGACTCTCCGCTTGCCCAGCTGCATGTGAACGAACTGTCGCTTGAAGTGCTGATTGTCAACGGCTGGTCAGGAAGCTCCTTGAGGAGGTCCATCATATGCTTTGCAGGGACGGCGATCCTTCCCTCTTCGGATGTGCTTTCCACCTCGAGCTGTGTCTTAAGTGTCAGCTCGGAATCAGACGCGGTGATTTCAAGGGTGCTGGCTTTCAGGTCGAAAAGGAAGTTCTCCAGAATCGGGAGCGGAGACTTTGCCGGAATCGCCTTTGCGACCGCCATGAGTCCTTTGAGAAGTTCAGAACTTGAAATGATCAGTTTCATAATTTATATCGTTTAATAATTATTTCTCATTTTGTATGCCTATATAATACGGCATATTAAGTCAACAAATATAAGTAAATTTTCTGTCCCGTTGGCATATTTTTTGATTTTTTCTCTCCGGTTTTTCCGTACTGACAGAATTGTCAGCAAAAAACGGGCTGTTACTGCTTAAAAGAAATAATTTAACACTGAAAAAATATGAAAAGAGGACTTTTTATCGTTTTGCTTTCCGCACTTGCCGGAGGGCTGACAGCTTATGCTGTGGCAAATTTTAGTGACGGCGGGCATGTTCAGCAAGTCGCGACATCAGAAGGTGCGCAGTTCCGCACCGTAAGCCTTTCGCATGAGAACTGGCCGGACTTTACATATGCCGCAGAATCGGCTGTTGATGCTGTTGTATATGTAAAGGTCGTGTCGACATCAGTGCAGCAGGCGCCAAGCTCCATATTCGACTTTTTCTTCGGCGCTCCGGGAGGCGGCGCACCACAGCAGCGCGAGAGGGTAGGAAGCGGTTCCGGAGTCATTATCCGTGAGGACGGATATATCGTGACCAACAATCATGTCATCGACGGCGCCAGCAAGATAGAAGTCACGCTCAACAGCAATCAGACCTATCCGGCCACCCTCGTGGGAACAGATCCGGCTACGGATGTGGCATTGCTGAAGATTGATGCTTCAGGACTTCCGGTCATCCCGTTCGGCGATTCTGACAAGCTCCGTCTTGGAGAATGGGTGATCGCCATCGGTTCTCCTTACGACCTACGCTCCACTATCACGGCAGGAATCGTAAGTGCGAAAGGACGTTCGATGCCGAACTATACAGGCGAGTTCAAGATCGAGTCATTCATCCAGACCGATGCGGCTGTAAACCCTGGAAACAGCGGTGGCGCTCTTGTGGACAGGGCCGGTAACCTTGTGGGAATCAACACTGCCATCATCTCCCAGACAGGCTCCTATACAGGTTATTCGTTTGCTGTTCCTTCAAACATTGTGAAGAAGATCGCATATGACCTTATGGACTTCGGAAGTGTGAAAAGAGCCGTTCTTGGCATTGTAATGCAGCCGATTGATGATAAAATTGCAGAGGAGTTGAAACTTTCTTCAAGAAACGGCGTATATATTAACGAGGTTTCAAAGAGTGGGGCTGCGGACAAGGCCGGCCTCAAGGCTGGAGACATTCTCATAGCCATTGATTCCATGAAGATCACCAACACTTCGTCTGTCCAGGAAGCAGTCAGCAGATTCTCACCCGGGGACAAGGCTTCCGTGACTGTCATCCGTGACGGAAAGGAAATGGTGTTCGATGTGGTGTTCAAGGGAACCTCGCAGGAAAACGGCACAGTGTCGGATGACGGAACCGTAGCGTTTTATGGTTCGTCCATCAGGGCGGCATCGAAGGAGACTCTTGAGAAGTACGGAATCAAGTCAGGAGTGGAGATTGTGGAGCTCGGTCCCGGAAAGCTCATGGAAGCTGGTGCTGTTGAAGGCTTCATCATCCAGTATGTCAATGACCAGCAGGTCAAGACCCCGCAGGATGTGATAGACATAGTGAAGAAGTCGAAGAGAGCGGTGTTTGTGGAAGGCATTACTCCTTCCGGAAGGACAGGATATTTCGGCTTCGGAGTATAGGAAGAAGGAATAACTTAAATAATAAGAATGAGACAGCTAAAGATTACAAAATCGATTACAAACCGAGAGAGCGCCTCGCTCGACAAGTATCTTCAGGAGATCGGTCGCGAAGAACTTATCACGGTAGAGGAAGAGGTTGAGCTTGCCCAGAGGATCCGTAAAGGAGACCAGCAGGCCCTTGAGAAACTTACAAGAGCAAACCTTCGTTTCGTGGTTTCTGTTGCAAAGCAGTATCAGAATCAGGGCCTCAGCCTTCCGGACCTTATCAATGAGGGTAATCTGGGACTTATCAAGGCTGCAGAGAAGTTTGACGAGACAAGAGGTTTCAAGTTCATTTCTTATGCAGTGTGGTGGATCCGTCAGTCAATCCTCCAGGCTCTTGCAGAGCAGTCGAGAATCGTGAGGTTGCCTCTCAATCAGGTAGGATCTCTCAATAAGATCAACAAGGCGCTTTCGAAGTTCGAGCAGGAGAACGAGCGTATGCCGTCAAGCGAAGAGCTTTCGGAGATGATCGATGTTCCGAAGGACAAGATCGCGGATACCCTCAGGGTGTCAGGCCGCCATGTTTCGGTTGACGCTCCGTTTGTGGAAGGTGAGGACAACAGCCTCCTTGACGTGCTCGTGAACAATGATTCTCCAAGCGCTGACCGCGGACTTGTGAACGAATCTCTCAACAAGGAGATCGAGAGAGCTCTTTCCACACTTGCTACCAGAGAGAGGGAAATCATAAAGTCGTTCTTCGGTATCGGATGTCAGGAAATGACCCTTGAGGAGATCGGCGAAAGATTCGGACTTACAAGAGAGCGTGTGCGCCAGATCAAGGAGAAGGCCATCCGCAAGCTCAAGAACAATTCAAGAAGCAAACTTTTGAAAAGCTATTTAGGATAATGACTCCAGAAACATTTATCATAGCTAAAGCGTCTGAAGCAATTCAGGCGCTTTACGGCGTTGAAGTACCGGCTGCGCAGCTCCAGGTACAGGTTACGCGCAAGGAATTCGAGGGCGACTATACACTGGTCGTTTTCCCTCTTTTGAAAGTATCAAAGACAACTCCGGAGAATACGGGAAATGCCATCGGTGCATGGCTCATGGAGAATGTGGCAGAGGTTGCAGGTTATAATACCGTAAAGGGCTTCCTCAACATTTCCTTCTCGGAAGTATACTGGAACAATGTATTTGCGGAAATCGCATCTGCAGAGGATTTCGGACAGCTTCCATCTACAGGAAAGACCATCATGGTAGAGTATTCTTCTCCTAATACAAACAAGCCTCTCCACCTTGGCCATATCCGCAACAACCTCCTCGGATGGTCTGTGGCGAAACTTCTCGAGGTGTGTGGACATAATGTCCTGAAGGTGAACCTTGTAAATGACCGCGGAATCCATATCTGCAAGTCGATGTATGCCTGGAAGGTGCTCGGAAACGGAGAGACTCCGCAGTCTAGCGGAAAGAAGGGAGACCACCTTGTAGGTGACTACTATGTGGCTTTCAACAATCTTTACAAGAAGGAGGTTGACGAACTCGTGGCAGGCGGAATGAGCAAGGAGGAGGCAGAAAAGAATGCTCCTTCACTCAAGGCTGCACAGGAGATGCTCTTCAAGTGGGAGAATGGAGATGCAGAGGTTGTGGAGCTCTGGAAGACAATGAACGGCTGGGTGTACGAAGGCTTCGACAAGACATACGGAGACCTCGGCATCAGCTTCGACAGGACATATTACGAGTCACAGACCTATCTTTTCGGCAAGGCCCTCGTACAGAAGGGACTTGAGGCAGGAATCTTCGAAACCCAGGAAGACGGATCGGTTTGGTGCGACCTTACTGCAGACGGTCTTGACAGAAAGCTTCTTCTTCGTGGAGACGGTACTTCAGTATACATGACACAGGACCTCGGTACTGCAGAGCAGCGTTTCGCTGAATACAGCCTTGACGAGCATATATATGTTGTAGGAAACGAGCAGAACTATCATTTCCAGGTTCTCAAGCTCATCCTCGGAAAGCTCGGATTCGACTGGGCTGACAGCATCTACCACCTCTCATATGGTATGGTGGAGCTTCCTGAAGGAAAGATGAAGTCTCGTGAGGGAACAGTTGTGGACGCTGACGACCTTATCGCTGCGATGTATAATACTGCAAAGGAGACTTCGCTCGAGCTTGGAAAGATCGACAATCTCTCTGCAGAGGAGCAGGACGCTCTCTTCAAGATGATCAGCCTTGGCGCATTGAAGTATTTCATCCTCAAGGTCGATCCGAGAAAGACAATGCTCTTCGATCCGAAAGAGTCAATCGACTTCAATGGAAATACAGGTCCGTTCATCCAGTATACTCATGCCCGAATCAAGTCTATCCTCCGCAAGGCGGATGAAAAGGGCGTAGCACATCTTCAGAGCGCAGTGAAGCCGGAGTCGGAGCTTTCACAGAAGGAGGTGCGTATCATCAAGATACTCAATACCTTCCCTGCAAAGGTGGCCGAGGCTGGTGCAGCTCATTCGCCTGCAGTGATTGCGAATTACGCATATGACCTTGCAAAGGAATTCAATCAGTACTATCATGATACACCTATTCTTCGTGAGGAGAATCAGGATCTTCTCCAGTATCGTCTGGTTCTGGTTGAGACTATCGCGAAGGTCCTCAGCAAGGCAATGTCTATCCTCGGAATCACTCTTCCAGAAAGAATGTAACGGAATCCGTGACGGAATATCGGCCGGCAGTCAAGAAAGACTGCCGGCTTTTTTTTGTTGAAAACGCCCTCCTGATGCCGTGAGTCCCCATTGTTAAAAAGTCTGTTGATAAAATGAATGCAGAGTTCTATGACAAGACTATATATAATGGATAAATTCGCATTCTCATAACACTAAACTAACTGATGAGCACTATGGGCAGCGCAGAAATTACAATCATAAAAAGAGACGGAAAACGCAAGGCATTTTCAGTTGAGAAAATCAAGAATGCCATAAGAAAGGCTTTCCTTTCAGTCGGAGCATTTGCGACGGAAGACGATATAGTGAATATTCTTTCACATGTGCGCATAACAGAAGGAATGCATGTGGAGGAAATACAGAATCAGGTGGAGATCGGCCTGATGGCAGAGCAGTATTATGCTGTAGCCAAGGCGTATATGCTTTACCGTCAGAGACATAACGAAGATCGCGAGGTGCGTGACCATCTCGATTTTCTCATCCAGTACTGTCAGGCGGAGAATGCTGCGACAGGAAGCAAGTATGATGCTAATGCCAATATCGAGAAGAAGAATCTTGCGACGCTCATCGGCGAACTTCCGAAGAAGAACTTCATTCGTCTGAACCGCCGTATACTCACCGACAGGATGAAGAACATGTACGGCAAGGAACTTTCTGACAAATATATCAGGCTCCTGAAGAACCATCATATCTACAAGAACGACGAGACATCGCTTGCCAACTATTGCGCCAGCATCACGATGTATCCGTGGCTTCTTGAAGGAACCAAGCCTATCGGTGGAAACTCTATCGGTCCGACCAACCTCAAGTCATTCTGCGGTGGCTTCATAAACCTTGTGTTCATGGTGTCGAGCATGCTCAGCGGAGCCTGTGCGACTCCTGAATTCCTCATGTACATGAATTATTTCGTCGGCAAGGAATACGGAACGGATTATTGGAAGAATCCTGATGCCCAGGCTGACAATTCTATGAAGAAGCGCAGTATCGACAAGGTTATCACTGATTGCTTCGAGCAGATCGTATATTCCATCAACCAGCCTACCGGAGCGCGTAACTTCCAGGCTGTATTCTGGAATATATCCTATTATGACAGGAACTATTTTGAAAGTATATTCGGAGAGTTCCGTTTCCCAGACGGATCAAAGCCGGACTGGGACGGTCTCTCATGGCTCCAGAAGCGTTTCATGAAATGGTTCAATGCCGAAAGACTCAAGGTTCCTCTGACTTTCCCTGTCGAGACCATGGCCCTTCTCACCGAGAACAACGAGGTCAAGGACAAGGAATGGGGTGACTTTACTGCAGAAATGTATTCGGAAGGCCATTCGTTCTTCACCTATATGAGTGATAATGCGGACTCTCTCGCTTCATGCTGCCGTCTGCGAAACGAGATCCAGGACAACGGATTCAGCTATACACTGGGTGCCGGAGGAGTGTCGACAGGTTCGAAGAGCGTGCTCACCATCAATCTCAACAGATGTATCCAGTATGCTGTCAGGAACGGACAGAACTATCTGTCTTACCTTGCGGAAGTGATTGACCTTGTACATAAGGTGCAGCTTGCATACGACGAGAACCTTAAGGCTTTCCAGGCACAGGGAATGCTTCCTCTCTTTGATGCCGGCTTCATCAATATAGGAAGACAGTACCTCACAGTGGGAATAAACGGTCTTGTTGAAGCTGCGGAATTCCTCGGCATCGCGATCAATGACAACCCTGAATATGTGAAATTCGTTCAGGATACCCTCGGCCTTATCGAGGAATACAATATCAGGTACCGCACCAAGACTACATTGTTCAATTGCGAGATGATTCCGGCGGAGAATGTGGGAGTCAAGCATGCAAAGTGGGACAGGGAAGACGGTTATGCCGTACCTCGTGACTGCTACAACAGCTATTTCTATATCGTTGAGGACAAGTCCCTGAACATCATCGACAAGATGCGTCTGCACGGCCGTAAATACATAGAACATCTCACAGGAGGATCTGCTCTTCATCTCAATCTTGAGGAGCATCTCTCCAAGGCGCAGTACAGCCAGCTTCTGAAGGTTGCGGCGCAGGAAGGATGTAACTATTTTACATTCAACATTCCTAACACGATCTGTAACAAGTGCGGACATATCAGCAAGCATTATCTGAAGGAATGTCCTGAATGTCATAGCACAGATATCGACTATCTGACACGTATCATCGGATATATGAAGCGTGTCAGCAATTTCTCGATGGCGCGACAGGAAGAGGCTGCAAGGCGTCACTACCATCGTGATGAGGGTAAGCACTTATGCTAAAGTGCTGCAGTTATGATGTTGTCTGCCAGGAGATTCCGGATGAAATCACCCTGGCAGTCAATATTTCCGGATGTCCGAACAGATGTCCGGGATGTCATAGTCCGTGGCTATGGGAGGATGAGGGTGAGGCTCTGACGGAAGACCTGCTTTCTTCTCTTATGGATCGGTATGCGTCAGCAGTCACCTGTTTCTGCTTCATGGGGGGAGATGCGGACCCTTCAGAGGTGGAGCGTCTTGCCCGTTGGATCAGGGGTGCATATCCTCATCTCAAGACTGCATGGTATTCCGGAAGGGAATCGTTGCCAGGAGGATTTGATCTGAATGTGCTTGATTTCCTGAAGCTTGGTCCTTATAAGGCAGAACTCGGTGCGCTTAAGTCTCCGTCCACAAATCAGGCTCTGTACAGGGTCATGCAGGACTGCGTGCTTCAGAAGATTCAATTCTGACCGTTCATCGGAATATTTCCTTCATGAAACGGTTGCAATATTCTACCCAGTTGTACCATTCATGCCCTCCTTTGCTGACATCGTATTTGTGTCTGTAACCTTTTTCTTTCAGATATTGTGAGAATCCGTCTGTGTGAGGGCGGAAGAAATCCATCTTGCCTATCATGATCCAGTAAATTTCCGGCGGCTCTTCAAACTGTTTCTTCAGCTTCCGTCTGATGTTCTTGTAAAAATCCGAGTATTCTCCCTTTTTCACAAAAGGGGTGACAAATGGTGAGAACATCCCTACATATCCGAACATGTCCGGGAAAGATGCCGAAATATGTATGGCCTGCATCCCTCCCATGGACAGCCCGGCTATAGCACGCATCTTCTTTTCCGGAATAGTTCTGTATTTGCTGTCTATCAACGAGACAAGTATGTCAGTTAGGGATCTTTCCGCGCTGCCGTCGGGTTCGAAGAATGATTCCGGGACATTTTTCTGTCTGGATTTTGCGAAGTCCTTCTCATTGTCGTATTGGTTCATGTTCGGGAACACCACTATGGCCTTCTCCATTTCACCCCTCATGATCAGTCTGTCGATTTCTCTGAGGATCATTCCCTTTGTGATCCATGAGGTTTCATTGCCGTTTGCTCCGTGCAGCAGATAAAGCACAGGATAGGAGACATCATTGTCGCGGTATCCCTCCGGCAGATACACAATTGCCCTTCTGTATCCGGGCCTGGCTTCTGTCTTATAAAATAGCTCTTCGATACTGCCTTTGGGATTGTAGTATGTACCGATCTCCGGAAATGCTTCATTGAGAGGATATAGCCGTGTCATTGCGCATGAACCGCACATGAATGCAATGAAGGTGACAGCCGGAATAACGTGTTTCATGTTTCGCCTCATTAAATATCGAATTCTCATGATACCATTTCCATACCGCATATATTATTTCTTCTTAATTATTCTTAATTTCGCATTATGTAAAAATTCAAATGCTATCATGAAGCTTAAATCTTTATCTCTTGTTTCGGCCGCGGCAGTTTTGATCAGCTCATGCGTTCAGACTGCGTCCGATGATTATCTTATCGATCAGCTCGGTATCAGGGTGAGTGTTGCTGAAAACCGGGAGTATTCCTTTACTGACAAGCAGGCCGGCTACTGGTATGGCACGACCCATCAGGATCGACCGGAGTTCTGGTCTGGCTGGAATATGGCCAAGAAGCGCATCCTTGCCGACTATACTCTTGGAATCGATGAGTCTGTGCTTGACAGAAAATCGGCAGAGTGTACTGTATATCCTGATAGAATAGAGCGCAGCTGGGATTCGGCAAAAGAGAGTTTCCATATGCTCGATAAACGCCCGGTTCTTTATATTTCTCTTCAGACATCAGCAGATTCTGTATCCTGCAGTCTTGACATGGGACATATCGGATCACGCACTGCTGCGGATGAGGGTGTCTTCTATATACCTCGAGAGGCTCCTGACAAAATGATCATGCTTGCCCCTGCCACAGATTCGGCGTTCAGGCCTTATGAAAACGGAATCAAGGCTCCATCTTCATGCGGAGGATTCATACTGACATTCGGAACAAAGGATGAATGTCTTGCACTTGCAGAAGAGTTCAGGACAAAGGGGGAACAGCTTCTGAAAGAAAGGAAGGAACGAATCAATTTGCTTATTGCCGAATATAATCCAGTGAGGACCAATCTTCCTGAACTCGACAAGGCACTTGACTGGATCACGATCACGATGGATCAGCTCATAACGGAACAGCAGGGTAACGGTATCTATGCCGGACTTCCTTGGTTTAACGAGTATTGGGGAAGGGACATGTTCATTTCTATGCCCGGAGCATGTCTTGTCACAGGACAGTTCGATGTGGCAAAGCAGATCCTCAAGGATTTCGCTGAACTTCAGGACAAGAATCCGGAGTCCGAAACATATGGCCGCATCCCCAACAGGGCCAATCTTGAGGGAATACTCTATAATACTACCGACGGAACTCCGCGTTTTGTCATACAGGCTCTTCAGCTTGCCGAATATTCAGGTGATACTGAATTCCTTCATGACCTTTATCCGTCGATCAAGATAAGCATCGATGCATCTCTCGCAAATTACACTGATGCTGACGGCTATCTTACTCATGCTGATGCGGATACCTGGATGGATGTCAAGCGTAACGGTATCCCCGGATCACCTAGAGGTGACCGGGCCAATGATATCCAGGCATTGTGGCATGGACAGCTTGAAGCCGGCAGCAAGATTGCCGCCATCGTCGGTGATGAAGAGTCTGCAGAGATCTGGAAGAATCATGCAGATAATCTGGCCGGCCGTTTCGAAAACGATTTCTGCAACAAGGAAGGTGCATTCATATATGACCATATCAATGCTGACGGCACGCCGGACCTTCAGTTCAGACCTAATCAGCTGTATTGCTTCGATCTTGTCTCTGACCGGGCATTCAAGGAAAAGGTTCTTCGTCGCGCTTGGGAAGAACTCGTATACCCTTGGGGAGTCGCTTCTCTGGCGCAGTGGGATCAGCAGTTCCATCCGCAGCATGAGAACTGGCATTATTATCATAAGGACGATGCATATCATAATGGTACGGTATGGCTCTGGAACAACGGCATAGCAATGCAGAGAATGATTGAATTCGGGGAATCGGATGTTGCGTGGGAACTTTTCAAGAATATGAACAGACAGGCGCTGGTTGAAGGCGCGGTAGGAAGCTTGAGCGAGAATGCGGATGCGCATCCGAGAGAAGGTGAGTCATGGGTGAAACGATCGGGAACATTCCTTCAGGCATGGAGCAATGCCGAGCATCTGCGCGTATGGTACCAGCACTTCCTCGGCATCAAGCCGGATCTTCTGAACGGTAAAGTCGTCGTAGAACCATGCCTGCCATCGGAAATCACAGATGTCGAGACTTCAGTCAAGATCGGGAAAGGTGTTCTGCATCTGAAGTATTCAAACGGATGTGTTGTTGATGCACGTCTTGAAGGTTGTGATGCTGAAGTAGAGGTTATTGATAGTGAATTGATTGATTCAGAGGAGCTTGAAGGTGTGTCTTTCTGTATGCCGGAGCCTCTTGAGAGCTATCCTTGCTTTGCTGTTTATCATGATCCGGCACTGACTTATTAATGTCAGATGCAAAAAAAATGAAATTTTTAATTTAGAATTATTCCAAATTAAAATATTATTCCTATATTTGCATCAGAAAACTGAACAAAAGTATTAAAGATATGGAAAAGGAACTGGTATTGAATACAATGAGAGCAGCCGGCAAGCCGGTAGCCGCAGGTGAGGTGGCAACTTTGTCAGGACTTGACAGAAAAGTGGTAGACAAGGTTTTCGCAGAACTTAAGAAAGAGGGAGCAATCGTTTCGCCGGTAAGATGCAAATGGACTCCTGCAGAATAATGTTGAACAATAAAAAAAAGAGTAATATAATATGAAAAGCGTAAAAGGTACAAGAACAGAGCAGAATCTGCTTAAGTCATTCGCAGGCGAGAGCCAGGCAAGGACAAGATATACATTCTTCGCACAGGTAGCGAAAGAAGAGGGATATGAGCAGATTGCAGGTGTATTCATGGAGACTGCAGAGCAGGAGAGAGAGCATGCAAAGCGCTTCTTCAGCTTCCTTGAGGGTGGAGATCTTGAGATTACGGCTACATATCCTGCAGGTAAGATCGGTACTACATCAGAGAATCTTCTTGCTGCAGCAATGGGAGAGAATGAGGAATGGGATGTGCTTTACAAGGAGTTTGCAGAAGTTGCATCTGAAGAGGGATTCCCTGCAGTCGCTGCGACATTCAAGAATATTGCAAAGGTTGAGGCAGAGCACGAGCGTCGTTATCTCAAGCTTCTCAGCAGATTGACTGACGGAAACTTCTTCCATCGTGACGGCAAGATCTGGTGGCAGTGCCGCAACTGCGGATACATCGTAGAGGCGCAGGATGCACCAAAGACATGCCCTGCGTGCCTTTTCCCTCAGGCTTATTTCGAACCGATGAAGGAAAACTATTAGTGTGTAATGGATTTTTGTGCGAAGCAGACCGGCCAGGTCTGCTTCTTTTGTCATGTGGCATCTGCATAAAATGAAAATGACTATCTTTGCATCACTATGACTGAAAATTCTGCATATATGTTCCCGACCTCTGCAAAGGAGGTCAAGGCTTTGGGATGGGATTACATTGATGTGATTCTTTTTACAGGTGATGCCTTTATAGACCACCCTTCATTCGGTACGGCTGTCATTGCCAGGTGGCTTCAGAAGCATGGTTACCGTGTTGCTGTAGTGCCGCAGCCGAACTGGCGGGATGATTTTCGCGACTTCCGCAAGCTCGGGGCGCCGCGATTATATTTCGGAGTGAACAGCGGGGCTATGGATTCCATGGTCAACCATTACACGGCAGCGAAGCGTCTTCGTAGCGATGATGCCTATACCCCGGAAGGAAAGGCCGGTCAGAGACCTGATTACGCCGTTACAGTATATACGAAGATACTCAAGGAGATTTATCCTGACATTCCTGTGATTATCGGAGGCATCGAGTCCTCGCTCAGGCGCTATACCCATTATGATTACTGGCAGGATGCATTGAAGCCGTCTATCCTTGTGGAGAGTGGTGCAGACTGGCTTTGTTACGGAATGGGCGAGAGGACCATGATCGAGTTTACAAAGGCAATAGAAGCGGGAAGGAATCTGAATGACATAAGGAAGATCCCGCAGCTCGGGTTCTATATGGACGGAAAATGCCGTCTGAATGAAGCTGTGATCCTCAATTCATACGAGAGATGCTGCAAGGACAAGATAGCCTTTGCCGAGAACTTCCATGTCGTGGAGACCTATGCAAACATGCTTCAGCCGCCGGTCTTGATCGAACCGGTGAAAGGCGGATATGTCCAGATAAATCCTACATGGCCGCCTGCGACGCAGGATGAGATGGACTCCTTCTGGGACCTTCCGTTTACCAAGCAGCCACATCCGAGATACAAGGGCAAGCACATACCTGCCTTCGAGATGATAAAGTTCTCTGTCAACACCCATAGGGGATGCTTCGGAGGATGCAACTTCTGCACTATAGCCGCACATCAGGGAAAGTTCATACAGTCGCGCAGCGAAGAGTCCATCCTTAAGGAAATCAAGGGACTCACCGCCTTGCCAGGCTTTGCCGGAAACATATCGGATGTGGGCGCTCCTACAGCCAACATGTACGGCATGAGGGGAAAGGATCCGCAGCTGTGTTCGAAATGCCGCAGGAAGTCCTGTCTTTTCCCTGCACCATGCAGGAATATGGACCGCTCGCATGCAAGGCTTCTTGAGCTATATGCACAGATAGCGAAGATTAAGGGAATCAGACATGCATATATCGGTAGCGGCATCAGGTACGATCTTTTTCTGGACGAGAAGGGATATGTAGATGAGACATCGTACCCATATCTCAAGGAACTGATACTCGAGCATACTTCAGGCAGACTCAAGGTTGCTCCGGAACATACGGAGGACTCTGTGCTCAAGCTGATGGCCAAGCCTTCGTTCAGGCTCTTCGAGCGCTTGCGCGAGGAGTTTGACGGCATTGTCCGCTCCAGCGGCAGGAAATGCGAGCTTGTCCCATATTTCATATCCGGACATCCTGGCTGCGGAATGAGAGAGATGCAGAGGCTTGCCCGCACTCCCGCACTCAAGGGACTCTATATGGACCAGGTTCAGGATTTTACACCGACCCCTATGACGACATCTTCAGTGATGTTCTATACGGGGCTTGATCCGAAAAACCTTCAGAAAGTATTTGTGGAGAAAGATATACAGAGAAAGAAGGATCAGAAGTCGTTTTTCTTCAAAAGAGGAAAGTGATATGTTTTTTGATAAAAAAGTCCGTCTGGTGTTGCTCAATTGAAAAAAATGTCCTACAATTGCACCCGATTTAATGAACAAACAGGATAAAACTCTATTAAGATATGGCAACAACACCAAAGAGAAGAGCGGTATGCAGCTATGAGAACATGTCGGATGAGCTTGCCGCAGCTTTTGCAGAAAAATATCCGAAGGGATACAGCGACTATTTCCCTGATCTTGTCAAGTATGACAAGCCTGACGGTACTAACTTTTATGCAGTGACAGTCGAGATCCCTGATGCAATCTATCTTGTAAAGATAAAGGTCAAGACAGATGATGCCGAGGATATTGAGCGTTGGCTTGATGGTGATGATGGAGAGGATTCAGACGGAAATGATGGTGACAGTCTTCCAGATGACAACATCTCACAGTACTCGAATGGTGATGATGATGCCGCTGACGGAGAATAATTCACAAGCAATATGCAAAAAGCCGGTCGGATATGATTTCCGACCGGCTTTTATGTGTACGCCCAGCATGGGCATGTTCTAACGGGTGAAAGTCCCTAATGCGCCCTAATGACGGGAAGCATATAGCCAATGGCAAGTGTGTCCATCGTGAGGTGGAATCTGAAGGAAGCCGGCGGCAAAAGTCTGGCCTGACG